>JAYRUI010000158.1:0-6560 GCA_041919175.1 Rheinheimera sp.
GCTGCACCAAAGGTAAAATCTGTTCGGCTTTCACGGCGCCGCCTATGGTCAGGGTGGCATTGTTCGGGCCATACCAACGCAGAAAAAACGCTTTCACATCATGCACATTGGCACGGTTTAAATCGTCCATATAACCAATCACCGGCCAGGAATAAGGATGGCCTGGCGGGTAAAAAGCTTCAGCCACTTTTTCCGATAAACGGCCATAAGGCTGATTATCAATACGTTGGCCACGTTCGTTTTTCACTGTTTCGCGCTGCACTTCAAATTTTTTCTCAGTGACAGCGTCCAGTAAAAAGCCCATCCGATCGCTTTCCAGCCACAGGACTTTTTCCAGCTGATTGACCGGCACCGTCTGGTAATAGTTGGTGCGGTCTGAGTTGGTGGTGCCGTTCATATCACCACCAGCTGCGGTAATGATTTTAAAATGTTCTTCGTCCGCCACGTGCTCAGAGCCCTGAAACATCATATGCTCAAAAAAGTGGGCAAAACCCGATTTGCCTGGCTCTTCGCGGGCCGAACCAACGTGGTAGGTAACATCTACATGCACCAAAGGATCTGAATTGTCTTCGTGCACCAGCACAGTTAAGCCATTGGCCAGTCTGTACTTTTTATAGGGAATGGCCGGAGTCACAGCAGGTTTGCTGTGATCTTCCAGCAGCACCACACCTTCTGGCAGCGCTGGTTGTTGCTGAGAAAGTTGCGGTGACAGCTGTTGCGAGCCTCCTTGGGAAGGTTCAAGGCTGTGACAAGCACCAAGCAGCGCCAATACCAGCAGACTCAGCACAAAACGGGGCTGGTGTTTGCCTGTTGCGACCTTCCTCGTTGTGACCTGTCTCGTTGTGGTGGCGGCTTTAATCGGATGCCCGCTTTTAAAAAAAATATTCATCGTCATTCCATCTATTGGCTTTGAATTAAATGATAGCTTTTTTGCCTGTTGTTCAGGTACTTAAAAACCTTGCCATCAAAATAACCGTTTTCTTCCAGCATGATCAGCACAGGTTGTTGCCAGCCTTCGAGCGTCACTTCGTGATTGAGTTCAATTGAATAAGCGGTATTGGGCCTGATTGGAAAATCTCCGGTGCCTGGCACAGTTTGCTGGGCGTCCCACATCCCAATAGCAGGGCCGGCGCCATGGCCGTGCAAGCCCAGTGGATGACTGTAAATCGTTGGTTTTAAACCGGCTTTTATCGCCAAATCACGGCTTTGTTTTAATAAAGCATTACCACTGATGCCATCCCGAAACCCTGAAGTCAGTATATCCTGCAGCTGATTGCCCTGCAGCAAGGCTTGTTTTAATGGTTCAGGTGCGTCTGTTTCACCGGCTTGCAGCACATAAGCATGTTGTTGCTGATCGGAATTTAACCTTAAATAACTGATACCAAAATCCACATGCAATAAATCACCAGGCTGAATAATGTCGCTGGCTTTTTTAGCGGAAAAGTCGCCGGAGCTCTGGTTCTGTTGGGCGCGCTGTAAACTAACCGTAGGGTGAAACCAGTTGTCCAGTTTTAGTGTTTTGGTTTGATCCCGCAGCCACCAGACCACATCTTCAGTGCTGGTTTTACCCGGAGTGATCACTGCATTGGAAAACGCCGCGGCTATCAACGCATGGCCGATGGCGGCAATTTGCGGGTAATATTTGAGCTCAAGCGGACTGCGGCTTTCCAGATAACGCACCGCCAAATCTTGTGCACTGACCAGTTTTTCACTGAGCTTTGGCCCTAAAGTGGTTTTCAGCAGCGCAAGTTCAGTTGCCGTGATGCCATCGGCGTGGCCAAATAAGTCCGATTGATTAATGCCAATTCGCTGTGGGTTTTTGCTGATGATCAGTTGCTTCAATGCCTGCCATTGATCCGGCTGTTGTGTTGGATCCCAGGCTTTTTTAAACAAAGTACCAACATCGTAGCGGGCTATAGCAAAACGCTGTTGTGTTGGCGTTGATGCTGGCGCTGATGCAACTGCTTGATTTGTATCTTTTTGTGCTGCTGCCTTTGTTGCCGCTTTAGCGGCTGCCGGGTCATAAATCACCAGCATGGTGCGGCGTCTTGCTGACATCCAGCTGGCTGGTAACATGGTTTTTAACACCGGATCTTCGTTATATTCCCTTGAGATCAACAGCCACATATCGATGTTTTGCTCGCGCATTAAAGGCGGCAGCAGCTGCTCCAAACGCTCTGTCTGAATAGCGTCAATCAACCTAGCCTGTTCGCGGCTGGACAAAATACCACGGGAAGCCTGCTGTAATGCCTGCATTGTTGGGTGTAGTGGCGTTGAAGCCTGCGCTGCCTCAGTCGCGAAAGCCGATAGGGAAAAGGGTAACAACAGCAGTAAAAAAGCCAAAGGGCGCATATAAATCCTTCACAAATCCAGACAAAACCGCAGGTTTTTTACCTTAGCAGTCAGCGGTTTATCTGAACAGCAACCCCGCTTCAAATGGTCGCGGCCTTTGGCGGTTTGGTCGGATCTGTCTGCGGCTTCCGGGCGGTCTTTCGCCAGACTTCGGCTATTGTTGCTGCAGCAGCGATAACGGCAAGAGCTGCGTACAGTTATCGTAGGGGTGTACTGGCTTGTGCACCGGCCACTGTGTGCCAGAGCAGAATGCGGTAGCTCTGCACTAAACCGTTGACGACATAAGGATCTGTTTTGGCAAAATGTTCTACTTTACGGATGTCATCCACCTTAAAAAGCAACAAGGCGCTTTCCACCGGTTCACCGACGGCGCCACCCAAGACTAAATCGCCTTGTTCAGCCGCCTGCCAGGCTAAAGCCAAATGCGCGCTGCGAAACTCACCCCTGCGCTCCAGATAATTGTCAGCCAGCTGATAACTTAATAAATAATGCATACAGAGTTTGCCTTGTGAACCGTCATTTTATGTTGTTGAGCTTAAAGTGATTTTGTTTGCTTTACCAGTTGCAGGAAGCCTGAGCCTGTGCAGGCAAATACGCGCAGCTGGCCGCTATTCAGTGAAAAATCCAACCTTATTAGCGCAGCAAAGCAAAGCAAAGCTACGCGGTGCGGGCTCTGCAAGTCTTTGTTTTTTGACTGTGTCCACTGCTGGCTGGCGGACAGTATTCGTGTCCGCGGACACTGAGTTTAGTTTTAATGATTTAAATAAATTCAATAAAAACAATATTTTAATTTTATTTTTCAGTTGGCACATTGGCTGCAATAAGCAGGTTAATCAAAGGTTGTTTTTTTATTGTGTCACGAGGACAAAAAAATGATTCAGGGCACTGAAAACCAGGATAAACAGCGGCAAAAAACAGCTGACAAAAGTGTGACGGCCGGCAAAGCGCTGCTCGCCTTTGGCGCTATTACGCTGATGTTATGGGGCAGTTATCAGCTGATATTTCAACAAGCGCAGGCGAGCTTAGTGGTGCCACGCACTCAGGTGCAAATTGGCACTGTCAGCCGCGGTGATTTTGTCAGGGATTTAGCAGTGCAGGGCAAAGTAGTGGCCGCCAATGCGCCGACCTTATTTAGCCAGCAGCCAGGGCAAATCCGCTTGTTAAAAAAACCGGGTGAAGCAGTGACTTTGGGCGATTTATTGGCGGTGGTCGAAAGTCCGAGTCTGGAAAATGAAGTGAAACAACAGCAAGCTTTGCTTGCCAGTATGCAGTCAGACATGGAGCGTGCGGCATTGCTGGCGCGGGAGCAACAACTGGATATGGAACAAATTCAGCTCAGTGCCCAAATTAATCTGCTGGCCGCCAAAAGAGAACTGGCAAGGGCTAAACAGTCGTTGGCACTTGGTGTGCTCCGGCAAATAGATTTGGATATGGCGCAGGACAAACTCACCCAGACCGAACTCGAGTTTAAGCATGCAGAGCGCAAAGTGGCACTTGCAGCAGACAAACTGACATTTGAAAAAAAGTCCGGCGCTCAGGCCCTGGAGCGTCAGCAACTGGTGGTGGCTGAGCTGAGCCGCAAGTTAGAAGCGCTACAAATTAAAGCGCCGGTGACAGGGCAAGTGGGCAGCTGGCTGGTTGAGCAGCAAAACCATGTGCTGGAAGGCCAGGGTTTGCTGACTGTCATTGATTTAAGCCGCTATGAAGCCGAGCTGAGTGTGCCGGAAAACTACGCCGCCGAGCTGATTGCAGGGCAACAGGTGGATGTGACGTTAAATGGCCAAAGCTTAAAAGGAGAGCTGAGCCATGTTGCGCCAGAAGTGATTGAAGGCAATGTGCGCGCCAGAGTGCGTTTTAAAGAGCAGGACGCTGCCAGCCTTAGGCAAAACCAAAGATTATCGGCGCGTATTGTGTTTGAGTCGCGGCAAAATGTCTTAAAAGTAGCGCGTGGTGATTTTATTGCCTCAGGCGGCGGCCGTTTGGCTTATCAGTTACAGGACGATATGGCGGTCAAAACTCCGGTGGAGCTTGGTGCTTTTTCGGTGCAGTGGGTGGAAGTGTTGTCCGGCGTGAAAGAAGGTGATCAACTGGTGATTTCCAATACCAGCGAATTTAAAGATGTCGACAGGGTAAGGCTGAACTAGCCCAGGGTGAAGTCCGGGCTCATACAGCGCGCGCACAGAGTAAAAAACAAGGAATAACCACATGATCCAACTAAAAAATTTAAGCAAAGTGTTTCGTACCGAATTGATTGAAACCCATGCGCTGCGCGCTATAGAGCTGCAAGTACACGAAGGTGAATTTGTGGCATTAACGGGGCCGTCCGGCTCAGGTAAATCCACCTTACTGAATGTGCTTGGCACTTTAGAGCATTTTGATGAAGGGGATTATTTGCTGGACGGTCAGTCGGTAAAAGGTTTGTCCGACCGGCAGTTGTCAGCGGTGCGTAATGAAAAAATTGGTTTTATTTTTCAGGGCTTTAACCTGATTAAAGATTACAGCCTGCTCGATAACATTGAATTACCGCTGCGCTATCGCGGCATCAGCGCCAGTGAACGCAAAC
Organism: Rheinheimera sp.; assembly: GCA_041919175.1. Classification (GTDB taxonomy): domain Bacteria; phylum Pseudomonadota; class Gammaproteobacteria; order Enterobacterales; family Alteromonadaceae; genus Pararheinheimera. The sequence continues at coordinate 4,916 of JAYRUI010000158.1, forward strand.
GCCGCGCTTTAGAGGCCTTAGAGCTGGTTGGCCTTGGCGCACGCAAAGATTATCACCCGAGCCAATTGTCGGGCGGCCAGCAGCAGCGGGTGGCCATTGCCCGCGCTATTGCCGGTCAGCCACGTATTTTGCTGGCGGATGAACCTACAGGGAATCTTGATTCTTTAATGGCACGGCAGGTGATGGAGCTGCTGGAGCAAATTAACCAGCAGGGCTGCACCATTTTAATGGTGACACACGACCCGGATCAGGCGCGTCGTGCCAGCCGCCAGGTACAGATAGTGGATGGCCAGTTGTGTGACGCGGCTATGTACGATCCGCTAGCTGTACGCACTGCCTAAGGAGAGCCTGATGGAACAGTTTTTATATTATTTAAAAGTCAGCTGGACCAGTATTCAAAGAGCGCCGCTGCCTTATGCGCTGACGGTGTTTATTTTAAGCCTGGGGCTTGGGGTGTTTTTTGCCAACGCCACTTTTTATTACCAGCTGAACTCAGACCCGCTGCCGCATAAAAGCGACAAGCTGTTTTACCCAATGACGCTGATGGTGCCTTATGAGTGCAGTGACTGTCTGCCGCCCAGAATTTTAAGTTACGCCAATGTGCAAAAACTAAGTGCCAGCGATATTCCAAGTGCCAAAGCGGCGATGTATAGCAGCGATGGTTATTTACGGCTAAACAGCGCTCAGGCGCCAACACCTGTCAGTATCCGCATTACTCAGCCGGCATTTTTTACCATGTTTGAAGTGCCCATCTTACACGGCAGTGTCTGGAGCGATGATAAAGCGCGGCAGGAACTGATTTTAAGCCAACAAACAGCTGAAAAAATCTTTGGTCGCAGCGATGTGGTGGGGGAAAACATTCTGCTGGATGACCGACCCTATACAGTGGTTGGTGTGCTGGCGGACTGGCGGATGTTGCCAAGATTATATGACGCGAATAACCGCAATCATGTGAATGATGCCGATCAGGTGTATATGCCGCTGGAAACCGGTTATGACTATAACTACATGTCGAACAGCCAGTCTCACACCTTTGATGATACCGATTTTCGCCAGCTGGGCACCCAAGGCCGCACTGGTGCTTTGCATCAGCTGCAGTATTGGGTGCAGCTGGACACTGAAGCCCAACAAAAAGCCTACCGGCAGTTTATGGACAATCTGGTGGCAGACGAGCAAAAGGCGGGCCGTCATCCAAGTACTCCAAACAACCAGTTAGTGCCGATGCGCGACATAGTGCGCTTTTTTGGTGGTGAATCGGCGGATATCAAAGCTTTTGCTTTAGTCACTTTGTTGTTTTTAGGGGTTTGTTTATTTAATGCCAGCCATTTGTCGTTAAACCGGTATTTAAGCAATCAATATGAATTTAGTTTGCGCCGCGCTTTGGGCGCCAGCAGGTTTGCGCTGCAGCAACAGATGTTGGCTGATGTGCTGCTGATGACATTGTTTTGTACGCTGGGTGGTTTGTTGATCGCCTGGGGCGGTGTGGCACTTCTAAATTATTTATGGCCTGCCAACCGCTTGTTTGGCCGATGGGATCCGACACTTTTATTGATGCTGCTTGGCCTGACGTTGAGTTCCAGTTATCTGGTGACTTTATATCCGTCTTTGCGTGCCTCTTTTGGCGGCTTAAACCAGCAACTCAAGG
>JAYRUI010000159.1:0-6541 GCA_041919175.1 Rheinheimera sp.
TTATCTGGTGCTGGAACAAAGCGGCGCGTTGCATCAAAACTGCCAGTTTATTGAGGCGTTGGTGCGCGATTATGTGCGTTTTTCCGGGCAAAATTTCCCGCATATACTGGAACCGCTGATGCGTGAACATCAGGTGATGATCCATCCGCAACGGCCTTTAGTGATTTACCAAAGTATGGCGTTGCAGTTTTTCCGCTTTAGCGATAATTGCCCGGCGCTGCGTTTATCTGGTTCCAGCATGGAAATTGACGGCAAGCGCGGCAACGTGAAGCTGCAATTTGAATTGCTGGATGGTGACGAAGTGATAGGTGCCGGCGAAAAACGGATGATTTTAAGTAATCTGGTGCCTTATGACGCAGAGCAGATGCAAGCTTTAGTGGATATTTATAACGAGAGAAAAGCGCGGCTTGGTCACCCCAGCTGACATGATTGGCTGCTGAAGTTGAGTATCCTGTTTGCAAAAGCCATCCATCCTGATGGCTTTTTTGTTGTTGGTTGCCACATGAAAGCACAAGCAACAGCTGTGCGGGCCCTTGTCTGGCTGCGCTGGTCCTGCGCTGCTACGCGTGGAAAAACCCTGTTCTATCTGGTATCTTCGAACAAAGCCTGAAGGAAGTGCATGATGTATTACATGATTTATTCTGAAGATGTGGCCGATAGTCTGGCCCAGCGTAAAATTACCCGTCCGGCGCATCTGGCGCGTTTACAACAACTGGCCGCTGAAGGCCGTTTATTAATTGCCGGTCCTTTGCCGGCCGTGGATGCTGAAGATCCGGGTGAAGCCGGTTTTACCGGTTCATTGGTGGTGGCGGAATTTGCCACTTTGCAACAGGCCAATGAATGGGCACAAGCGGATCCCTATCTGGCTGCCGGAGTCTACAAACAAAGCACTGTAAAACCCTTTCGTAAAGTTCTGCCATAAGGAAACAAGGATGCCGGCCATTTTGTTAACAGGCGGCGCTGGTTATATTGCCAGCCACACCGCTATTTGCTTGCTGGATGCAGGTTTTGACGTTATTGCATTAGATAATTTCAGTAATTCACAGCCCGAATCGTTACAAAGAGTCGCACGCATTACCGGGCGGCAAATACCGCTGATTGAAGCGGATATCCGTGATGAAGCAGCGCTGGACCAGGTTTTTACCGCGCATCAAATCAGCGCCGTCGTGCATTTTGCCGGCTTAAAGGCCGTCGGTGAGTCCACAGAAAAACCACTGGAATATTATGACAATAACGTGGCAGGTACCGTCACTTTATGTCGGGTGATGGCACGCCATGGTGTAAAGCAGCTGGTGTTCAGCTCATCGGCCACAGTGTATGGTGATGCCAAACAAATGCCTATCCGTGAAGATGCTCCCCGTTCAGCCACCAACCCCTATGGCCAGAGCAAGTTGATGCTGGAATATGTGCTGGAAGATTTGCAAAAATCTGACCCAGAGTGGCGTATTGCTGTGTTACGTTATTTTAATCCGGTGGGTGCGCATGAGAGCGGCTTAATAGGTGAAGATCCCAATGGTATGCCGAATAATCTGATGCCTTTTATCAGTCAGGTTGCGGTCGGGAAAAGAGCACAGCTCTCGGTGTTTGGTGCTGATTACCCAACCCAGGATGGTACCGGTGTGCGTGATTATATTCATGTGATGGATTTAGCCGACGGCCATGTCAAAGCAGTGCAATATCTGGCAACAAAACCAGGTTTAGTGGCCGTGAATCTGGGCACAGGTCAGGGCTATTCAGTATTGCAGATGGTTACGGCTTTTAGTGATATCAATCAGGTGGCCGTGCCTTATCAAATCACTGCGCGCCGCCCTGGTGATATCGCTGAGTGTTACGCAGATGCTTCGCTGGCGCTTAAGCTTTTTGGCTGGAAAGCACAACGTGATTTACGCGATATGGTGCGGGATGCGTGGCGCTGGCAACAGCAAAATCCGGATGGTTACCGCAGTTAAAATCCGTTTCAGGAGGTTTGTTTGCAGGTTCGGCAGCTGAGTTTTATCAAGTCAGGTCGTCAGTGGTGTAAACAGACCGCCCTTTGGGTGATTAGTCTGGCGTTGCTGCTCAGTACAACACCAACGCTTGCTGCTAATACAGAGCGTTTTGATCAATTAATACAGCAACTTGACAATGGCGACCTGGTTTTTACCGACAGAGCCGCCATCAACGATTTTATTCGTCAGCTCAAAGACGCTGCACCTGCCAAAGACGAAAAACGGCAACTTCGGCTTAAACGTGAGCTCTGTACTGCCGACTTTTTTGATAGCCCTGATCAAGGCATAGTTTACGCCAATCAATTTTTGCATAACCCGGATCTCAGTCAGGATATGGTCAGCCTGACCTATTTTTATTTATGCCGGGCTTATCATCATGGCAGTAAAAACCAACTGGTGGAGCAAGACGCTGATTTACGCCAGGCGCTGGCGTTGTCGGCGCGCAGTGAAGATCCGCTGGCCAAAGCGCAGGCGCTGTCAGCTTATGCCGATCTTCGCTCCGGCCGCGGTGAACATGCTGAAGCCTTAATGTCATTGTTTGAAGCCCATCAGTTGTTTAAGAAGCTGGGCAACAGGTTTGGTATTGGTTCTTCAGTGGAGAACATTGCTATTTCGTTCAGGCGCATGGGTGAATACGACAAAGCCATTGAATATCTGGAACTGAGTGAAAAAGAATTTGCCGCGCCTGGTGATAAATATCGCCTCGGCTTTTTATTACAACAAAAAGCTTTTGTGTACGGCGAAATAGGCAAACCTGAAGTGGCCAAAGAGCTGCTGCAAAGGGTGCGTCAGTTGTATATCCAGATAGGTGAGCCGGTTTTTGCCACTGCCACAGACGTTGACCAGATGTGGATCGCCAATCAGCAGGAACGTTACAGTGAAAGTCTGGAGCTGGCGGAAAAAATTAAACTGCAGTTGTTGCAATATCAGCAGCAGGGTGGTGGCCAAAAAGTGGTCAATGAAGAATTATTTGCACTTTATCAGGCCGAAGCTTTGGCCGGTGCAGGCCAACTGAAAGCCGCGCTTGCGATGTTTATTGAAGCCCAAAAGCTGATCAGTGCCCTTGATAACCCAAGATACTCGATGTGGCTGCATCGCGCCTGGTCTAAGGCGCTGGCCAAAGCCGGTGATTTCGGGCAGGCGTATCAGCAATTATTGCAAGCCAATGCGCTGGAACGTGAACTGAATTCGCTGGCAAAAAAACAACGCGAGTCTTTGCTGCGATTTCAGTTTGATACCGAATTAAAAGATGAAAAAAACAATCAGCTTAAAGCCGAAAATCAACTGACAGCCCAGCAGGTTCAGGTGCTGGAGTCGGCGCAGCGCTGGCAATATATCGCCATTGCACTTTTTATTATTCTGGCGCTGATTGCCTTGTTTTACGCCATTTCACAAATTCAGCGCAACCGGCAGTTACATCGTCTGGCGATGACAGACGAGCTGACTCAGGTGGCCAACCGACGCAGTGTGTTGTGGTTTGCAGCTCAGGTGCGCCAGCAAGCGCAAGACAGCCAGCAAAGTTGGTGTTTGTTATTGATTGATATTGATTATTTTAAGCAATGTAATGACAATTATGGCCACGACGCTGGTGATGAAGTGTTGGTGCATACCGCTGCTGCCTTAAAAAGTCAGATAAGGCCGCAGGACAGGTTAGGCCGTACCGGTGGTGAAGAGTTTTTGCTGGTATTGCCACACACTGAATTAGCAAGCGCCACTGAAGTGGCAGAACGTTTGCGCTCTTGTGTGGAGTCGTTGCAGTTTGCTGCTTATCCGGCACTTCGCATCAGCATCAGTATTGGTGTGGCGCAGGCGGGCCGGCAGGAAGATGTACGCGAAGTGATGAGCCGTGCCGACGCCGCTTTATATCAGGCTAAGGCCAATGGCCGTAACAGGGTCATTGTGACTTAGAGCGTTGAGATTGAGATTGTCACTTTGTTGAACGCCACTTTGTTGATCATCACTTTGCTGATAGCCGCTTCATTGTTGTGGTTGCACGCGCAGAAGCGTGGTCAATTGCTTGGGTCAGGGTATGCGCAGTACAGTCAGCTGCCTGATTTAAATGGCTTTATAAAACCTCTTTAGTACCTTCTTTTGTAAAAAGCACAAGGACAAGGCAGTGCCGTTATCTTCAGATGTCAAACCTTCGCTATTTTGTGATGCCGCTCCGCTTGAACCTGGTTTTCTGGTTGTTCATGCCAATTTGCCCGAGCAGTTGCGCGCCTTAATAGTGCACTGGACCAAAGCTTACCCGCTGGCGGTATTGGAAACCGAAACTGTACTGGTCCAAAGTAACGGTATAGCGCAGTGGTTAAAACTGGCGCTGGCGGCCGATAGTCAGGCTGCAGATGAAACAATTTATGAGACTGCGGATGTTGCAACTGATGAAGCAGGTCTTGGCATTGCCAGTTGTTTGAGTTTGCAAATGCCGGGTCGTTTTATCTGGCAGTTGTACCGTGCAGTGCTGAGCGAAGAACAAATTCCCGAACAATCGGCTTTTGACAAAGCGCAGCTGCGCTGGCGTTTGTTTAAATTATTACCTGAATTATGCCGCAAACCCGACTTTGCGGTGCTGGCACATTATCTGGCCGATGACCAATTACAGCGAAAGTTGGATCAACTGGCATTAAAGCTGGCCGATTTGTTTGACCAATATCAGGTATACCGCGCCGACTGGCTGCAGGCCTGGGGTGAAGGCAAAGATGTGCTGATCAACGCCCGCGGTGAACAAAGCCCGCTAGCGCCTGAGCAGTGCTGGCAGGCAGCGCTCTGGCGTGCTGTGCTTGCCGATGTGCCAGAGGCGGAACGGGTTTTTAGCCGGGCTGGGTTACATCAGCAGTTTTTAGCGGCCGCCAGAGGATTCTCCGGCAACAACAGGCCTGCAGGCTTGCCGCGGCGGGTGATTGTGTTTGGTATTTCCAGCCTGCCACAACAAATGCTGGAGGCGCTTGCTGCGATTGCGCCTTATACCCAGGTGCTGCTGGCGGTGCATAACCCTTGTCAGCATTATTGGGCTGATATTATTGCCGACAAAGAACTGCTGCGCGCTCAGGTACACCGGCAAAAACCAAAACAACAGGCGGTATTGGCGGATGTGAATGCGCAAAACCCGCAGCAGGCCGAGCAGGACAGCAGTGCAGTGGCGCAACATGCGCAGCCGTTATTGGCGGCCTGGGGTAAACAAGGCCGCGACTATATTGCGCTGCTGGATCAGTTTGACCAAACCATGGCGCATCGTTTTTTATTTGCCGGTGAGCGGGTGGATTTATTCAGCCCTGCGCCATCCGATACGCTGCTGGGCCAGTTGCAAAATGACATTCTGCAGCTGCGCCCTCTGGCTGAAACCAAAACACAGTGGCCGGCTTTAACACTAAAGGCAGCGCAAAGTATCAGTTTTGCTACAGCACACAGCGCGCTTAGGGAAGTTGAAATTCTGCATGATGATTTACTGGCACAATTTGCCAAAGATCCCATGTTAAAACCGGCCGACATTATGGTGATGGTACCGGATATCGACCAGTATGCCGCCGCTATCAGCGCTGTGTTTGGCCGTTTTAACCGTGACGACAACCGTTATATTCCTTTTACCATTGCTGATCAGAGCGCCGTTTCCCAAGAGCCGTTGTTGCAGGCGCTGAAGCAGTTATTGGCGTTGCCAGGCCAGCGTTTTACCGTCAGCTTTTTGCTGGATTTATTGCAATTACCTGCACTAGCGCAGCGTTTTTCTTTGCAGCCTGCCGACTTACCGTTGTTACAACGCTGGATAGAAGCGGCCAATATTCGCTGGGGTTTGCATGCCGGGCAGCGGCAAAGTCTGGGTTTACCGCAGGGACTTTGGCAAAACAGCTGGCAATATGGTTTACAACGGATGTTGCTTGGTTTTGCAGTTGGCGACGGCGACGTCTGGCAGGACATAGCGCCATGTGGTGAAGTTGCCGGCTTGTCGGCGGTGCTTGCCGGACAACTGGCCACTTTATTGGCACAGCTGGAACAGTATTGGCAGCAAAGCCAACAAGCTAAAACACCGGCAGCCTGGACTTTGTGGTTGCAGCAGTTATTGGCAGATTTTTTTGTTGCCACCGATGAGCATGAAGCTGAGCTTATCCAGCAACTGCATCAGGCGCTCGGGCAGTGGCTGGCACAGTGCCGGCAAAGTGATTTAGACACTGAGTTACATTTGCCGGTGGTGGCACAAAGCTGGCTGGACGGCTTTTCCAGTCAGGGTCTGGCCCAGCGGTTTTTGGCAGGCGCAGTGAATTTTGCCACTTTAATGCCAATGCGGGCCATTCCGTTTGCCCAAATTCATTTGCTTGGCATGAATGATGGCGATTTTCCGCGGCAAATGCTCAGGCAAGATTTTGATTTAATGAGTCATTCTTACAGGCCTGGGGACAGATCCAGAAGAGATGATGACCGTTATTTATTGCTGGAGGCGTTACTCTCCGCCAGAAAACGGCTGCGGATCAGCTGGATTGGCCACAGTGTGCATGACAATAGCGAAAGAGCGCCTTCGGTGCTGATTGGTCAGCTACGCGACCATCTGGCGGCAGGCTGGT
>JAYRUI010000160.1:0-6530 GCA_041919175.1 Rheinheimera sp.
AATGGTGGTGACAGCGTCGGCATGTTTCAGCACATAAGTTTCCATCGCTTTGGTCAGGCGGTAGCGTAAGTCGCCTTCTTTGCAGGTGCCGTGGTCAACAGCGGCATCTTCCCAAAAAGCCCGCACTTCATACACCACCGGAATACCGGTTGCTTTGCCGGCTAACAGCGCCGCCATGCCATTGAGTGCAGGGGAGTGCGCATGGATCACATCAGGCTTTTCTATGGCGATGACTTCCAGCAACCGTTTTTTCATGGCCGGAATGAGCGCCAACTGGTTCAGTACCGGGATTTTGCTGAAAAGGCCGGTTGGTGCCTTGGTACGGTAAAAGGTCAACCCATCCACTGTTTCTTTGTCCTGCTGACAGGCCCCTTGTTTGGGGCTGGTAACGTGACAAGTCTGAAACCCCATATTGGCTTGTTGCTGCAAAATAGCGCGCGAGCGGAAGGTGTAGCCACTGTGCAGCGGAATCGAATGGTCGAATAAGTGCAGAATTTTCATCGGGATACGCCTTATTCCAACCTTAAAAAGCCATCAAACATCATTAAGGTCCAAAGTGATGCGCTGTTGTCTTTTAAACCGCTGATATGGTCTTTCACTAAACGTTTTAATTGTTCCGGCGCAAAAATGCCGCAGCCGAGCATGCGCTCTGACAACACGCTGTCTTGTAATTTTTGTTGCAGCGGCCCACGGAACCAGTCGGCTAAAGGCACCGAAAACCCCATTTTTTTGCGGTACAACACGTCTTCCGGTAAATGTGGTTCCATTAATTTTTTCAGGCTGAATTTGCCAACACCGTTTTGCAGGTTGGCGCTTGATTCAAGCTTAAAGGCCCATTCAATAAACTTATGGTCTAAAAAGGGCACCCGCACTTCCAGCGAATGCGCCATCGAAGCACGGTCGACTTTGGTTAAAATATCGCCTACTAAATAGGTTTTTAAATCAAGGTATTGCACTGTTTTTAACGGATCTAACGCTTGGGTGTTTTTCTGATAACGGCGGAACACTTCCAGCGAATTGTATCCTTTAAGTTTTTGTTTAAAGTCGGCGGAGAACAGCTTTTCACGCTCGTCAGCGCGCAAAATAGAAATAGAGTTGTGATAACCCTCTACTGAATCCATCGCCATCGACTGAAAAGTGGTTTTGGCACGCAAAAACTTCGGCGCCCAATCAAGTTTTGGATACAACTTACCCAACGGCGCAAAAACCGCTTTACGCAACCCAAGAGGGAGCAGGTTGCGTACTTTATCTTCATGTAAATGCATATTGTAACGACGGTAACCGGCAAACACTTCGTCACCGCCATCACCGGAAAGCGCGACCGTTACTTTTTTGCGCGCCATCTGGCAAACCCGGTAAGTTGGCATGGCTGAGCTGTCGGCATAAGGCTCGTCATATAAAGACGGCAACATATCAATCAGCTCAAAGTCGTTCTGACTGACCACCTGCACGCTGTGATTGGTGTGATACCTGTCGGCCACCATCTGGGCAAACTCGGTTTCGTTAAAAGTGGGCACGTCAAAACCAATGGCGCAGGTGTTCACCGGCTCGCTTTGTAGTTGCGACATCATGGCAACGACGGCAGATGAGTCCACACCACCGGATAAAAAGGCGCCAAGCGGGACGTCTGCCACCATGCGAATGCCAACAGCTTCTTTAAAGCGGTTGACCAGTTCGTTTTGGGCTTCTGTGGAGCTGACATCCTGGGACCACTGGGTTGGAATATCCCAATATTGCTCCGGCTCAGGCAGGCTGGTCATGCCAGGCGTTAACAACATCCGGTAACCGGGTTCAAGCTTAAAACAATGCTGATAAATGGTATAAGGTTCAGGCACATAACCAAAAGTGAAATAGTCTTCAATCGCAGTATGGCGCAGCGTGCGGTCAAATTTCGGATGCTGTTTTAATACTTTTAATTCAGAGCCAAAAATAAATTCATTGCCTGGCAATAAACTGTAAAACATCGGTTTGACGCCCAGACGGTCGCGGGCTAAAAACAGGCTTTGGCTTGTTGCATCCCAGATGCCAATGGCAAACATGCCGCGTAAATGGTGCACACAATCCACACCCCATTCACGCCAGGCATGCAGAATAGTTTCAGTGTCGCCCTGACTGATAAACTGGTAACCTTTGGCCTGCAACTCTGTACGCAGCTCTTTAAAGTTATAAATTTCGCCGTTAAACACCACACAGACACTGTTGTCCGGCGTGCGCATGGGCTGCGGGCTGCCATCCAGTTCGATAATAGATAAACGGCGGTGCGCCAAACCAACGCCTGGCGCAAAAAAATAATCGCCGGCGTCAGGACCCCGATGCAACTGGCTGTCGTTCATCTGACGCAATACAGCTGCATCCGGCTGTTGTTGGCTTGTAGGGAAATAAATGCCAGCGATTCCACACATTTAAATAAGATCCTTGTTCCTGACTAACTGATACAGGCGATGATACTTTTGTACCATGCTATCCAGACTAAAATTGTTTTGGCAGTGTTTTTTTACTAAAGCGCTATCTTCCTGATAACGCTCAGGGTTTTTAAGATAAAACGCCATGCAGTCGGCAAGCTCAGCAACATTGTTACTTTCAAATAAATGACTGTGCTGATGCTCCGGCAACACCAACTCCGGATTGCCGCCCACGCGGGAGGCGATAACCGGCAAACCAGCGGCCATGGCTTCAAGCAGGGTATTGGAAATACCTTCGGCCAAAGATGGCAACACAAAAACATGCATCTGCGACAACATCAACGGCACATTGCTGCTATTGCCGGCAAAAATGACGGCTTGTTGCATATTGGCCGCTATCGCTTGTTGTTCCAGGCTTTGGCGCAGCGCACCATCACCGACCAGTAATAACCTGAGCGAACCTGCTTTTTCCGGATAACGGCGGCAAAGTTCGATAAAAGCGCTGAGCAACAACTGCTGATTTTTAACAGTAGCCATGCGGCCAACAGTGCCAAACACCAATTGCTGCGTGTTTGATTGCAAGGGCAGGGCTGCGGCTTCTGTATTGTTGTCGGATTGGGTTTGGTGCTGGCTTTGGGCCGCAAACTTTTGCAGGTCAACGCCGTTACAAATTCGGTGAACTTTGTGGCTGGCAACGCCTATTTTCTGCTGTAAATACAGCTCAGCTTCCGAAGAAAGTGCCACAAAGTGGTGCACAAAACCTTTTAATAAACGGCGTAATTTTTGGTATTTAGGATTAGTACCGCCCAAATCACCCACATCCCAGCCATGTTCACCATGCAGCCGCAGTGGTACCCGAAGCAGCGCTGCTATCAGCTGGCCTTCCATCGTACTGAGGTTGCGGCTGTGGAACACATCGGGCTTGAGTTGCCACAGCAGTTTTGCAAGTCGCCAGTACAACGCCACATCTGTGCCTTCTTGTTTGGCAATATCAAAAATGGCCACATTGGGCGCCTGAATGCGGGCAAAAAACTGTGGATCATAACCTTTTTGGCAAATAATGCTGTGTTGATACAGGCCGGCAGGTAAATGGTTTATCAGGTTTACCAAACCGTTTTCCAGCCCACCGGTATGAAAACCCCAGACATAATGCACTATATGCAGCGGCGCCTGCTGCGCTAGTGGTGCTCCCACCTGCTTGTTCTGCATGGATGATATTTGCTTAGTCATGTGGCGTTTCCAGTTGCTGCAAACGTGCTACGGCTTGCAATAACCTTGGGTCATCAGCTTTCAGTTCGGCATTGATAGACACTGCATTTAAGCGGCCAGACTGCGAGTTTCCCCTGAGTAGTGCCAGCGTTTGGGCCAGTTTAACTTTCCAGCTGCTGACGGCGCTCTGATCGCCTATCTGATACCAGTACACCAGGGTTCTGCTGTTGCCGGTTAAATCTTTTAACAACAACATTTCGGCATTCAGCTGATGAGAAGACCAGGGCTGCTGGGCGACTATGGTCCAGTGTTTGTCTTTAAACAACTTATTGCTCCAGCTCACCAGTTCGCCTTGTTGCTGGCGGTGGGCATATTCGGCGCGGTAGAACTCAAAACCATCCGTTGTTTTGATTAAACTTTGTTTTTGGCTGGCCACAAAGTTAATGCCCCAGTCTGAATCCGTTACTGCTGTCGCATCCGGCAAGTTCAGCGCTGCTGAGGGAACTTGCGGCACAGCTGCCAGCGGTAAACTGAGACGCCACATCATAAAACCGGCAAAAATCAGCAGCAGATAAGCGCATTGCGCTTTGGAGAAACCTTGCGCTGCTATTTTGGCGCCCGCCAGGTTGTCGGTGCGTTTTTCTGCCGAAGCTTCTGCTGAAGTTGCCTCAGTTTGTACACGCTGCACCGGCATATCGCTAAATTTGCCGCCCAGCCAAAACATCACCAGCAACACCAGGCCAAACACCAGCCAGCCGTAAATATAATGATCATCACCAAAGCCGTAGGCCATGTCCGTTTGTTCGGCGATATAAATCAGCAAAAATGCCCGCATGCCATTGGCAAAAATAGAAAATAACACCAGGGCGACCATAAAAAGCAGCTGGCGCCATAATGCCTGATAAGTCAGATGCGCAAACAAAGTACCAATCGCCAGCGACGTGATTAGAAAGCGCAAACCCGAGCAAGCCACGGCAACTTCAAAATGACCGATAGGGGTTGTGAGATACAAACCTTCACGAAACACTGGTACTGCAGCAAGGCGTAAAAACCAGACGGATAGATCTGCAGTGATGTTTTGCAGCAGCGGATGGAGTTCTTCACCAAAAGGCAGCAAAAAAATCAGATAAAACAGAGCAAACTGATAATGTTTCGCCAGTTTTAAACCCATCCAGCTGATCACAATCAGCTGCAGGCAAACAATAGTGGCTAGTTGGGCGACAGCGCCGGTATCTGAGGCAAAACCAAGCAGCCATAACAACAGCACGGGCAGCATCAGCAACAAAGGGCGCCAGTCTGCTTTCGGCAATTGTGGGATCTGCCTGTGCGAGCGGTGCAACAACCACAACACAATCAGTGGGATAAAATACGCATGGCTGTATGTATCGGACCCACGCCAGACAGACTCCAGCTGTAGTAGCGTCGGCCAGAATAACAAGGCCCAGAGCACAATGGCACCGAGTAACAGCAACCATGACACTTTTGTAATGCCTGCGGTGTTCATTTTTTGCCTGCCAGTTGTTGCAGCGGTGCTAAAGTGGCTTGCCAGGTAAAGTGGTCAATCACCCATTGCCGGGCGCCACAATTGGTGACTGGGTTTTGCAGCAGGTCGAGGCAATAACCGGCAAAAGTTTCGGCAGCATCGGTCTGGCGTAACCAGGTCGATTGTGGTGCATTGATGCCTTCCATTGCCATATCAGTTGCAACCACCACTTTATTCAGTGCCATGGCCTCCAGCACTTTATTCTGAATACCGCGGGCAATACGCAGCGGCGCCACCACAAAAAGGGCTTTATCGATATAAGGCCGCACATCCTTCACCCGGCCAGTGACGATAATGTTGGGTCTTTGTGCCAGCGCTTTTACTTCTGCGGTCGGGTTACCGCCGGCAATAATAAAGTGCAAGTCGGGCGCTGCGGTATGCAAACGCGGCCAGACTTCATCGGCAAACCAGCGCACTGCATCCACATTGGCCCAATAGTCCATAGCACCGGTAAACACCAGATAACGCCGGTTTAAAGGCACTTCGGTGTCAACTATGGCTGCAGCTTGTGCCGGCTCAAAAAAGTCGACGTCAACGCCGTTTAGCAAGTGGCCAATTTTATCGCTGCACACGGCTGGCATTAAATTGCGGAACAACAAAGCTTCATCCGGTGATACAAACAGGCTGTGGTCAAAGCGTTCACAATATCTTTGTTCTGCCTGTTGCAGCTTTTGGTGCTCGCGCTGATACACCCATTTCATCAGGCCTTTGTGTGACTCTGCGTACTGCCGCCATTTGTCGGAATCAACATCGACAAAATCAATGACACGGTGCAGCTTGTTGTAAAGTGGTTTGTCAACAAACTGCGCCATGGCTGACGAGAAGATAAAAACTTGTTCTATCTGGTATTTTTCAATGGTTTTATCAACCCAGCGCTGCATTTGGGCATCATAATAATAAGGTTCGGTAATAGCTTTGCCGGTTAAAAAGGACGTCAGGCCTTTGAGTTTGGCAACCAGCTTATGCTGCGGCAGGCATTTAAATTCAGTGCACCAGTTCGCCAGTTTGTCGGCATATTGCCAGTCGAATTCGTCGTCAACAAAACAACCTAAAAACACTTCAAAATGCAAAGACAACTCTTTTAACAGGTTAAAAGAACGGATTTTGTCGCCTTTATTTGGTGGATATGGGATACGGTGGCACAAATAAAGAATTTTAGGTTTTGCCATGGTTCACCCCAGATAATGCGCGAGTTTAGGGCCCAGCCAGCGGCTGACCGACAATGGCAGTTTTTGCCACATTTTAATAAACAACTGGTACTTCGGGTTGTTTGGACTGAGGTTGGAAAGCTCGGCAGCATTAATGAGCTTAAACTGATAATGCAACAGGTGATCCTGCATACCCCAGTGTTTTTTATAGCTATAGGCGCCTGAGTC
>JAYRUI010000161.1:0-6528 GCA_041919175.1 Rheinheimera sp.
CCGATGTGTCAGAACCTACCGTCAACCGCTTTTGCCGCAGACTGGATACCAAAGGTTTCCCGGACTTTAAACTGCATCTGGCACAAAGTCTTGCCAACGGAACGCCCTATGTAAACCGTCATGTGGAAGAAGATGACGGCCCTGAAGCTTACACCGCCAAAATTTTTGAATCTACCATGGCTGCATTGGATGCGGCACGGCAAAACGTTGATATTAATACCGTTAATCGTGCTGTTGATGTATTAACCCAGGCGAAAAAAATCTCTTTTTTTGGTTTAGGAGCATCCGCTTCTGTGGCGCATGACGCGCAAAACAAGTTTTTCCGTTTTAACGTGCCTGTGGTGTGTTTTGACGACATAGTCATGCAACGCATGAGTGCTATTAATAGCAGCGAAGGTGATGTTGTGGTGTGTATTTCTCACACCGGACGTACAAAAAACCTCTGTGATATTGCCGCTATTGCGCGTGAAAATGACGCAACTGTGATTGGTATTACTGCTTACGATAGCCCGCTTGCGAAAGAATGTACTTTGGTATTGTCGCTGGATGTGCCGGAAGACACCGATATGTATATGCCAATGGCGTCGCGCGTGGCGCAGCTGGTACTGATTGATATTCTGGCGACAGGTTTTACGCTGCGCCGTGGCACTAAATTCCGTGAAAACTTAAAGAAAGTAAAAGACAGTTTGCGCGGCTCCCGTTTCGAGAAAAAAGATTTTTAAGCTGTTTTCGGCGCAGGTAACTGCGCCTACCTGTAAGTTTTCTCCAAAATCACGCTATATTCTGTAATTAAATTACATTACACTGTCAGCATCACCGTCAGGGTCCACTGGCGGTCATGCACATCAACAGGCAGGAGCAGCAAATGCCAAGAAGAACCAAAATAGTTGCCACCTTAGGCCCGGCCACCAATACCCAGGCCGCCATCGAAAAATTAATCCTGGCTGGTGCCACCGTATTTCGTTTTAACTTCTCGCACGGCAGTGCGGATGATCATATTGAACGTGCCAGAATGGTGCGCGCTGCTGCAGCAGCAACCAACGCTCACGTTGCTATTTTAGGTGATTTGCAAGGCCCGAAGATCCGGGTTTCAACTTTTAAAAACAACAGTGTAGAGCTGACTGAAGGTCAGGACTTTGTGCTGGACGCTGAACTTGCGAAAGGCTTGGGTGATGAAACTCAGGTGGGCATTGATTATAAAGAGCTGCCGGGTGATGTGCGCCCTGCCGACGTGTTGTTATTAGACGACGGTCGTATTCAGCTGATTGTTGATAAAGTGGAAGGTGCCCGTATTCTGACTAAAGTGTCGGTGGCGGGTAAGTTATCCAACAACAAAGGCATTAACAGGTTAGGCGGTGGTTTGTCTGCACCTGCTTTAACCGATAAAGACAAAAACGATATCGCTTTGGCGTCAAAAATTGACGTAGATTATCTTGCTGTTTCGTTCCCACGTTGTGGTGATGATTTACGTCTGGCGCGTCAGCTGGCACGTGATGCCGGCTCTGAAGCTTTAATTGTCTCCAAAGTAGAGCGTGCTGAAGCCGTCGCCGATGATGCCACTTTAGATGACATTATCCGCGCATCTGATGCCGTGATGGTGGCCCGTGGTGATTTAGGTGTTGAAATTGGCGACGCTGAGCTGGTTGGTCAGCAAAAACGTATAATTGCCCGTTCCCGTCAGCTGAACCGTGTCGTCATCACCGCCACGCAGATGATGGAATCGATGATTGAAAGCCCGATGCCTACCCGTGCTGAAGTGATGGACGTGGCAAATGCAGTGCTGGATGGCACTGACGCTGTGATGTTGTCGGCAGAAACTGCGGCCGGTAAATATCCAACCGAAACTGTGAAAGCCATGGGCCGTGTTTGTGATGGCGCGGAAAAACATCCAAAAGTGTTGTCATCCAAGCACCGGATGGACGTGACTTTTACTGAAATCAGCGAAACTATTGCGTTGTCGGCTATGTACGCCGCCAATCACCTGGATGGCATCAAAGCTATTATCGCTTTAACTGAGTCGGGTTACACCGCGAAGTTAATGTCTCGTATTACCTCGGCACACGCCATTTATGCCTTGTCCCGCCATGTCAAAACGTTGAATAAAATGGCGCTTTACCGTGGTGTTTACCCGGTGTTTTTCGATAGCCACGGTATCAGTAATGACCACCTGGCCGATGATGCTGTCGCTGCAGTGAAAAAAGCCGCAGGTTTAAAAACCGGTGATTTGGTGATTTTAACCCACGGTGATGTGATGGAAACTGTCGGTGCTTCCAACACCTGTAAAATTGTGACTGTTAAATAACACTTTATATTGATCGTAAAAAAACCACCGCTTGCGGTGGTTTTTTTATCGGCAGAATCAATGTCGATGATGCTTTCGGCTTCTGGCTTTCAGGTTGTGACCATCGAACCAAAAGATTGGCTGTCGCTTAAGCCGCCGCCCGCTCCTGCCGCCACTGTTTTAGTACCGGCGCCAAAGCAGTGACAGCAGAACCCACAACCACCATCAGCGCACCTATCACAGACCAGAAGTTCAGTGCTTCGGGCTTGGGGGCGCCCGGCCATAACCAGGCGGCCAGATTGGCGAATAAAATGGTCAACAACGGCGTGATGGCCAGTACAGCGCTGACTTTAGACGCTTCCCAATGCTCCAGAGCTTCAGCAAAAGCACCATAAGCTACGATGGTGTTTAAACAACAAAACAGCAGTAAAGCCCAGTGCAACAAAGACAATTCAAACACAGGCGCAATGTCGATGGCAGGTAAAAAACACACGGCTCCCGACACATAAATAAAGGCCATAATTTGCTGTGAGTTAAAGTGCATCAGCAGCTGTTTTTGCGCTAAGGCATAAGCAGCCCAGGTGACAGCGGCGATGATCACCAGCAAAATACCAAAACTGTCGTGCCCAAGCTGGGTTAATAATAAAAATAATCTGTCATTAAAAAACAACAATAAACCGGCCACCAAAGTGGCGGCACCAATTTTTTGCCATAACAACAAATGTTCGCGAAAGATAAAAATACCACCAAGCATCATTAAAAAAGGTGCGAGCTGAATAACCACCTGGGCGGTTTCCGCGGTCAGTAAATTCAGCCCCATCAGATATAAAATGTAATTAGACAACAAACCAGCGACTGCTATCAGCATCAGAGTGCGGGCTTTGCCTTTGAGTTTGGTTAAATCCGGTAAATTGCCTTGTTTCCAAAGGACCAGCACCACAAACACCGCGGCCGCCAGAAAACGCACCCAGGTAATGGTATTGGCGCTAAGCTCAGTGAGCACCACTTTTAAGGCGATGGGCAGCATGCCCCATAATACGGCGGTGATCAGCGCTAAAATAAATCCGGTCAGGCTATTGCCCGATGCTTGATGCATAGCATAATCCTACGAAATCAGGTACAACTGCGGGCGGCTATTTTCGCTGTTTTTTTCCATGCTGTCGCGGCTTTTTCGCCAAATTTTCCACCTTTGGCGTTTTGTTTTGAAACTGCAACTTTTTGCTGATTATTGTGCTGCATCAATAACGCGGCACTGACATTGGCCGATACTATCTGCCTGTTTGTTGTTGCCGGTGTTTTAGCTTCAGGAGAACAAAAATGATCCATTCTATCCGCCGTATTGGTGTTTTAACTTCAGGTGGTGATGCGCCAGGCATGAATGCAGCACTGCGTGCTGTGGTATTAACCGCCCGGGCCGCTGGTGTTGAAGTGATTGGTTTTCGTCATGGCTTTAACGGTATTTTTAACGAAGATTATCTGCAGCTTCAGGTGGCCGATGTGCAGCATATAATTCAGCTGGGCGGCACCATTTTAAAAAGTGCCCGCTGCAAAGCATTGCAGCAACCAGATGGCGCTGAGCTCGCAGCAACAAAACTACATCAGCTCGGCATTGATGCGTTGTTGGTGATAGGTGGGGACGGCAGTTTTCGTGGTTGTCAGGCCATTTCGGCTTTTTACCGGGGGCAGATTGTGGGTATCCCGGGCACTATCGACAATGACGTGGACGGCAGCGACTTTACCATAGGTTTTGCCACCGCCCTTGATACCGCACTTGACGCTATCGACAAAATCCGCGACACCGCCGATGCCTTTGAACGTACTTTTTTGGTGGAAGTGATGGGCCGCCATACCGGTTACCTGGCACTGGCCGCAGGTATTGCTGCCGGTGCTGAACAGATTATCTGCCCTGAGTATGGCGACCAGGTCGACATTGAAGATTTATTGCAGGACATTCAGCAACTCAAACGCGATTTTGGTAATGGCAGCTACATTATTGTGATGGCAGAAACCATGTACCCTGCCGGTGCTCAGGCGCTGGCCGCTGAAATTACCGCCCGCTCCGGTACCGAGTGCCGTGCTTGTGTGCTGGGGCATCTGCAGCGTGGCGGCAGCCCTGTTGGCTCTGATCGTATTCTGGCAACCAAGCTGGGCGCTTTTGCAGTTGAGCAATTGCTTGCCGGCAACGCGCATTTAATGATGGCCGGTGAACAAGCCGGACAAGCGGTGTTGTTTCCACTGGTGTTAACCGGCGACAAGAAAAAACAGGCCGATCCCTATTTGCTGAACTGGCAGCAGCGTATGCTGCAGCAAAGTGAATCGCAAAATTAAAGGTGGGCGCAGGCCTACAGCATGCGGGTGACAGGCAAGCTGCTCTGCCCAGGCTAAAAACAACGCCATTTTTTTGCGCAATATTTTGTGCCATTTTTATAGCATTATTAAGTGCTTAGGCTCTTTAAAATGTATTTCTAAAGCACAACAACAAAAAAACCGGCTTTGATGCCGGTTTTTTTATCTGTCCGCACACTGCGGCCCTTCGCTTTTATAATGCTGGTTTTCAGGCGCTAAATACAGTTTTGACTCTGTCTTTGTAACTACGGCTGACTTTGACCGCCTGACCGTTGGTTAACATCAGCTGATGTTCGCCGTTGGCCAGCATCTGCAATTTGGCAATAGTGTTTACATTCACAATGGCCGAACGGTGCACCCGCACAAACTGGCGTGGGTCCAGTTCCTGCTCCAGCTCTTTCATAGTACGGCGCAGAATATGGGTTTGACCGTCTTTGGTGTGGATACACATATAATCACCGGCCGCATCTACCCAATCGATATTGAGCACCGGTACCCGGGTAATTTCGCCGCTGTCTTTAATGCTGATAGCTTCCGGGAATCTGTCGTTCATCACCGGCTCTTCCTGATCCAGTCGTTGCAGAATGTCGGTGGCATCTTCACCTGTCAGTTTGGCAACAGCCTGCGCCAGCTGACCTTTGTGTTTGTGGTCATCTTTAGCTTCCATCACTTTTAATAGTTTTTCAACGGCCGCGCTTAAACGTTCGCTTTCGACCGGTTTTAAGACATAGTCCACAGCGCTGACTTCAAAAGCATTCAGTGCGTACTGGTCAAAGGCGGTGACGAAAATAATATATGGCAACGCAATTTGTTGCTGTTGTAAGGTTTTAATCACGCCAAAACCATCCAACTCCGGCATTTCCACATCGAGAAATACCACATCCGGTTTTAACTCGCGGATAGCTTCCACCGCATTGATACCATTGTTGCATTCGGCAACAACCTGCAATTCAGGGAAAGCAGCCAGGCGCATCAGCATGCCTTTACGGGCTAATGGTTCGTCGTCGACAACCACTACTTTAAGCAAGTTTTTCATCGGTATATTCCACCTCAAACGGGATCCGGATATTCACTTTTACACCTTGCGGCTGATTATGGGTCAGCACCAGTGAGAAATTTTTATCATATAAAGCAGCCAGCCGCTCGCGGGTATTCACTAAACCCACACCGCCGCTGTCGTTATTTGTGCCCTGCTCCAGCGCCATGCCGGGGCCATTGTCGGCTACTTCAATGAGTAAGTCATGGCCGAACTTACGGGCTTTAATACTGATAAGGCCACCACTGCTTTGCCGTGCTACGGCATACTTAATGGCATTTTCTACCAAAGGCTGCAAAATCAGGCTCGGCACCAAAGCTTGTTGGGTATTGTCGGCAATATCAAATTCTATCGACAACCGCTCTGAAAACCGAACTTTTTCAATTTCCAGATATAAATTGGCAGCGTAAATCTCCTGCTGCAAAGGCACCTTGTTGATCGGATCTTTGTACAGGGAATAACGCAAAAAGTCACTGAGCCGGCTGAGCATTTTGTTGGCCGTATCGGCTTCGTTGATCAGCACCAACGTAGAAATAGCATTGAGGGTATTAAACAAAAAATGTGGATTCAGCTGATAACGCAACATTTTTAACTGGGCTTCGTGCGCTTTGTTGGACGCAGTCAGCAGTTTTTGTTTTTCTTGCTGCAACGTCTGGTAATAACGAATACCAAAATACAAGCCGCTCCAGCTGAGCATCACGTAAAAACCAACAGAGGTCTGGCGGAAATATTGGATCCAGTCATCAGGCCGGTAACCGTGGCGGTAAATCTCCCAGTAGTTGAAATTTTTCACCACAGTCCAGACACAGGACAATACAAAAGCCAGCACCAGAATAGACAACACCATTTTCCAGGGAGCCCAGTG
>JAYRUI010000162.1:0-6511 GCA_041919175.1 Rheinheimera sp.
TGCCGTTCGCTTAAACCCCAGCGTATTGGCGATATAGCCCGCATTGGCAATCACCGCAGGCGTCAGGTTCTTGGTCTGCGCCAATCGCTGATGAAAGTCGGCTGAAACTGATAAGCCTTTTAATGTTGCTTTGCTTATTTCGGCAAGCGCGGCATTTTCCGGTGAGCTGACTTCCATGGCCAACTTAAAACGCCTGATAAAGCTGTTTTCCAGTGCATGGACATGGTTTGTGATCCAGATGCAAGGCAGCTGATTGGTTTCAAGCAGCCGGAGCACTGTTTCCTTTGAATAGTGGTTGTCAGCATTACAAAAGATACTTTCACATTCATCGACCAGTAATAATGCATCATTAGCTTCCGCCAGCAGCTTCTGAATGGACGCCACGTATTGCAGACGTTGTGTATCTGAGTTTTTGGCACCGAACTCATTCCCTACAGTGCCTTCATCTATTAACAGGTTCCGACCTTCGTACAAGGTAAGCCCAAGTTCTCTCGCCAGTACTTTAGCCAGCTCTGTCTTACCACTGCCTGCTTCACCATAAAACAGAATATTGATACCGCTATGGCCTTCAGCAATAGCATTGGCTAAGTATCCAAATAACAAATCGAAATCGACATATTCAAACTGCGAACACTTCAAACGGCTGGCTGGGCTTTTAGACAATAAGTTCTGCACCAGCGATGTTTTGCCGATAATCACCTGGGATGTAATCACAGACAAAATTGCTGATGAAATATCTATGTCCTGCGGCTCAGTCACCCAAACTCGATATTGAAAAAAGCCCTGCTCGTAGAGCGTTTGCAGTGCTTGAGCGACATCCTCTATCTGCATTCCGGACAACGATGCTAATAACCACTCCAGTGGTTTGTCTTCTAATGGATCATCAAGCGTTGTCAGTAGTCGTTTAAAGCCGTAGTTGATATTCAGCACAACAATAAACTCAAGTACAGGAGCAAACTCTGGTGTAACTTCGAAGATACGACAAAGCATTTTGATATTGGCCTGAAGTAATGCCGTCTGCTCTGGCCTTGGATCTTTAAGCTCAAGATGAGCCATGACGTTCCGGCACGTAAGCTTTATCGTTTTCGCTACAGTACGGCCTGAAATGCTATGCAGCACACTACGCTTGATAGGCAGCTCATTCATGTCATCGCCAATATATTCAAGCAGTTTTCGGGTATAGAACATCGCCAGATAATGCTGTGAATTAGGTATCTGATCTGCTCTTTTGGGTATCATGGTTTCTGCTCTCATAACTCAAGGCGGTGGCGGCCTGTTGCATAAACTGATGGTCACGTTTGTCATAGGTTGTGGTGGTACTGATATCTGCGTGACCGGCCATTTTCCTGACCGTATTGATATCAATGTTTTGCTCGAGAAGTCGGGTGATAAAGGTACGGCGCATGTCATGCGGCGAAGCATCTGGAATGCCGATAGCGGCAAGTTTGCTTTTAATAAGGCGATAGATGGCTGATACGGACAGGCTCACGTCCGTTAGTACCCTACCATTGCTGTAAGTCTTACAAATGAGATAGCCCGATGTTAACTGACGGGCTTTTAGCCACAACGCCAAATGGTCCTGACACCACTGCGGTAAAAATAACAGCCGGCTTTTATTTCCTTTGCCATGCCTGACCAGTAAGGTTTGTTTGCGCCTGTCGTAATCATCAATGCTAAGTGCTGTTAACTCACTGCGCCGAAGGCCAGTACCAAGCAGCAAAGCAAATACAGCAAGATTGCGTAAATCAGTTGCTGTAGTGCCTCGTTCAAGTTTTCGAAAGAGTTGAGTAACCTGTTCTGTGGTCAGCGGTGTTCCCTGATGTTCAGGTGACTTCAATTGGCTAATAGTGGACAAATGAGCAACATCCTGTTGATCTGCATTTCCTGTCATAACAGCAACTTTCATGATGCCTTTGATAGCAATTATGGCTCTGTTGATAGAGCGTGGCTGCCAACCCGCTTGAATTAGGACAGTTCTGATGAGCAGCGCTTGCTGATAATCGACTTTAGCCAAGTTACCGCCATAGTCTTCTGGCCAATTCATCAACTTAGCAACGCTATGCAGCTGTGAACTGATTGAACGACGACTATTTGCCGATAGACGGCCTAAATACAGCGCGCAGGGGCAAACTGTACTCATAGAGCACCTCGTTTATTTGTGATGAAAAACAGGAAGGGAAATCTCGAAATCAAATAAATGGTATGACAGGTCATGTAAGATTAACAGGACAAGTCCTGTCGCACTTCGTCCAGCAGTCACCAACTGTAAATCGACTTATTCCTGCTGTATTCGCTCTAACATCAATCGATTTATGAAAGCCCAACCGAAAATGAGGACTGCAATCCGTGGCAATGCAATCCTCAAATTTCCATAGTGCACTTTCGAAAAACGAAGGACGTGTTATGGACGAACTTGCCAAAAAGTTAGGTAAAAAGCTGAGGTCCCGCAGAACAGAATTGAAGATCACTCAGGACGATTTAGCGAATGATGCAGACATCGACCGAAGCTATATAGGACGTATAGAGCGAGGACAAGTAAAGATTTCCGTGGAGATTTTATACAAGCTCGCGCCATTACTTAAATGTCATCCAAGAGACTTACTCCCAGATTATCCGGAGCAGACACCACCAACAGCTGAATAACACTTAAGATGGTTTTCTTGCTCGTCATTTTATCTATTTAGGGTACTAAGCGTTTTCCTACTCTCCTGCGACTTTCACGCGCTCTTAAAACACAGATATTTACCCGCCAACAAATGAGGATTATAATCCTCTTTTAAATTCTCAGCATTAAGCTTGTTAACTATGTATCAACTGATATTTCAAGGGCAATTTACAGACGAACTCACTGAAGAAGAGCAGCACGACGTTTTAGTTCACTCTTTTAAGCTGTCTGTCGCTGAAATTGAAGCATTCAAATCAGGATACTCAATCTGCTTAGTATCCGGACTGACGGAAGCGGAAGGTAAATACTTTCAGCTACTGTTTGTAATGTCAGGTGCTATTTTGCATCTGGTGGAGGAGCAGGAACTTTCGCCAACTGAGCAGCTGTTAGTGATTCAAAATGCGATGGCCATTCGTAAAATTTAAAACTCTTTAGTCAAACTTAACTCTCGCAGTTACATTCCATCTCCCATAAATTAATGCCCAAAGGGCATGGTAAATGGCATTTAATTCACCAGCCAATTGCAGTCGACCCTTACCACTCGTTGCAGAGGAACTGACCCGTGGTTTCAACCAGCTTACCCCAACCCAAAGGTACTTGAGTGCCAGAAACGGACAGATATCGGCCCGCTTTGCCGTTAATATTGTCAATAAAACCTCAAAACTACTGTTGGAACTCACAGAAAACGACCATAAGTTAAATTTAGGGCAGCTAGTGTACAGACAGTACGGATTTTGTCGGGGGGCTTTTAGGTCATTCCGAAAAAACGGTTGAAAAATAGGTACTCCGGTATTAGGTTGGTGTGAGTAAAATCAGGAAAGAAGGCAAAAGGATTCCCGACTTGCGTGAGTTTTGCCTTCTATCAAATTGTTAGCTGACAATCACAGTCCCACATATGGATCTAAAAATGACACATCACGATATAAATAATGACAACGACTTGAAAAGTATCTTCTGCAAGCCTGCAAAATTACAAGCCCAAGATACAATATCAATAAACCACCAGAACCTTAGTATTAAAAATATAGCAATCAAACAAGTGGCACCAGGCAAGAGTGGTCAGGCTTATGTAATTGAACTTGATAACGGTAATTGGCTGCAAAAATACAGTTGTCCTATCAACAACAAAGATTTAATTTTGATTTTCAAAGATGCACTTCCTGCCCAATCAACCACAGTGATTTATAGTGTATAAAATTTTAGCTGACCAGCCGTGCCATTTGCAGCCTTCGGCTGCGGCGACGCTCACAAGTTCGCGCGCATGCGCTTGTAGTTAGGTGTTGAATGAATCAGAGTGAAATTATCTTTGAAGAGCCTTGGTCATATGTCGTGTTTGACTGTGGTGAAGCCGTATACCTTACGTTTATCACTGGCGGCGTTTGTGAAGTGGATCATTCAATTCAGTTAACTGAGTCAGAAAAGCTTGCAGTTATAGCAAATCCTGCCTTTGCAGCAGAAATTATTCGCCGTTTGAACTCAAACCAACAGGAGCTTTTTGCGCGTGTGTTACCAAGCCCAATTTGGCCGTCAAAAAGCTAACACGGTGCTTAAAGCGATCCCTTTGGTCGCTCGGACTGGCCTGCGCTACGCTTCGGCCAGCCTTTTAGTTTGGCGGTAGGAAGTCCGGAATGACCGAACAGACTTGTTATATGTGTGAGGAGCGTGCGACTACCAAAGAGCATGCACCTCCTCGTTGTATTTTCCCCAATAAAAAAGACGTTGCTGACGGCACCGATTACAGAAAGAATTTAATTACAGTTCCGTCATGCCCAGAGCATAATTCAACAAAATCAAAAGATGATGAATACCTTCTTTACTTGTTGTCAGCATCCTTTAGCTCAAATGACGTAGGTTTAAATCAGTTTATGACTAAGGTTAAAAGAGCAATGACTCGAAAACCTTTACTTGCTTCGACGTTGGGTTCGTCCGCCAAACCAGTAAGAATTCACGACACAGAAACTGATATTTTGCATGAAGCATTTGCTTTAAGCATTGACAATGACAGAGTTAATTCTGTAATCGAACATTGTGCTAGAGCACTATATTTTTATCAAAAAAACAATAAATTTATCGGAAGTGTAAAAACACTATCAGCCTTTCTTCTTATTCCAGACCAAGTGGATTTAAATGAAAAAAAATGCCAACATATTTGAGGCGGTAGAAAAAACTATAATAAATGAACCTTTTTTTGGGGAGCATAAAAAGGTATTTCGCTATAAATTTGTAAGTGAAGTTGATTCTGCGGTAATTTTAATGGAATTTTACGGGTTTTCAAAATTCATTGCATATCTGAAAAGTTCCTAGGAAGGAAATCAAACGGATGATTTTTAAATTGCATTTTTGCCATTCCGCTTCGCTTCATTTTATGGCAAAAGTGTAATTTAAGAACCACCGTTTATCACAACGTTAGGTGTCTGTATGGATTCAAATTTTTTTCCGATCACTGTGATCGCTGCAATTTCTCTTTTTTTGATAAAAGAACTGGTCGAGTTGTATCGCAGAATTATGGCTGACAAGCGGAAGTCATCTGCGATAAAAAGACTATTGTCCAGCGAAATAGAAAAAAACAATTGGGTTATAAAGTCTTTGAGGCGGCACCAGGGCAAGATCACGAACGTTTTTTGACCATTTAGCCTGAAGGTTGCAGCCGTAGCCGGTTTATGATCAGATACTGCCTTTCATTGCCAAGGCGACCGCGATGCACACGGATTCATTTACCTTACATTTTTCTGCGCTGGAAGACCCGCGTCAATCAGCAAAAGTTTCTTACCCATTGTTTGATATCCTGTTTTTGACACTCTGCGCAGTCATGACTGGTGCCGAAGGCTGGGAAGATATCGAAGATTTTGGCGTTCATCGACTGAGTTGGCTACAAAAACGCGGCTTTTTCCCCAACGGCATTCCGGTGCACGACACTATTGCCCGCGTCATCGCCCATCTGAACCCCAAAAAATTGCAGCAGTGTTTTGCAGACTGGATGCGCGATGTGACAAAACGGACTGAAGGCGAGCTGATTGCTATTGATGGCAAGACCTTGCGTGGCAGCTGGCAGCCGGGCGACCGTGGCTCTGCCATTCACATGGTCAGTGCGTTTGCGTGCCACAGTGCTTTGGTGCTAGGTCAGGTAAAAACTGATGATAAATCCAATGAAATCAGTGCCATTCCTGAGCTTTTGGCAATGCTGGAGTTAAAGGGTTGTCTGGTCAGTATCGACGCCATGGGCTGCCAGAAAGATATCGCTGAACAGATTGTGGCACAGGGCAGCGACTATCTGCTTGCGGTCAAAGGCAATCAGCGCAAGCTACACCATGCGTTGGAGCAATCGTTTCAGGAATTCGACAGCCTGAGCAAAGAAGAAGTCACCTCGCAAAAATCGCGGGTGGAATACCGTAGTTATCAGGTGCTGAATGCGGCTGTCTTGCCAGAATCCATCCGAAACGATTGGCCGACGATAAAAACCATAGCGATGTCAGACAGTTATCGGATGACTAAAGGCAAGAAATCAGCATTGGAACGGCGCTACTTTATTAGCTCTGGCGAACTGGATGTGGATAGGTTCGCACAGGCCTGCCGCGGTCACTGGTCAATAGAGAATAAGTTGCACTGGGTGCTGGATGTCAGCTTTGACGAAGATAGCTGTCTGATTTACAGAGAAAAAGCAGCAGCGAATCTGGCGGCTATCCGCCATATTGCCGTGAACATGATGCGACAGGAAAAAAGCAGAAAGTTGAGTATCCCGCGAAAAAAGCGGGCATTGATGATGGACCCGGATTACTTGGATATCGTGTTAGAAGCGGGTGTTGGCGTTGCGATGGCGAAATAGTGAGCATTCATGCTCTCGCCCTG
>JAYRUI010000163.1:0-1750 GCA_041919175.1 Rheinheimera sp.
CGACAACACCCCCGCTGGAAACAGAAAATCTTCTGGCATGAAATCGATCAACAACCCCGTTTAAAACGCTTACAACCGCGTACTGGCCACATCGATATTGTTGCAGCAGATAAAAGCGGCCGGCTGCTGGCTGGCAAGTCAGCGTTATGGTTGTATAGCGACAATAGTTTTTACCCTTTTAACCCTGCCACCAACCGTTTTGACACAAATGGCATTGCTGGTGCTAAGGGGCCAGAGCCTGTGACTGAAGAAATGGGCATGCTGGTAGACGATGATTTTTATTATTTTGTGAATAACCCATTGTTTTCTGCCAGCGCCAGTCTGAACCGGTTTAATCTCAGCTCAGGCCTGCATCAAACATTAAAGTTATTTCCTGATATCGACGGTGTCCGCATCCTTGGAATTTATCAAGGCAAAATATATCTGTCATATTCAAGCGAACAACCCGGCAGTGTTAATACGGCAAAAGGTGGGGTCCTGGATTTGACCAGCCTCAGCATTGAACACAATGATGCATTCGCGGACTATGATGGCTCCGGTGGTATGGTCAACTACCGCAACCGATTGCTCAGAGTCTTTATGCACCAGCAGCAACTGTTTGGTTTTTCAGCCGAAAACTGGTTCCATGACTATGGTCGTGGCAGTCGTACCTATTTCTCTAAGCTGGACCTGAAGCAGCAAGTGCGCTTTGACCTCAATGAGGGTTCAGAGCATCAGGGCCGCGCTATTATTGTCAACAACAGCATTTTAACCGGTTCAGGAGAGCAATTTAGTGCCGACGGCACCTGGAGTGGTGAACCGTTAAACTCGCGCTTCCATCAGGCTCTCACTTTTACCGACAGCACTTATCTGCTGGGTGACGATCTGCAAAAACTTCAATCGACAAATGGTGTATTGCAGGCGCAAGCTGTATCACTGGGCGCAAACACTGTAGTGAACCCCACAGCGACTATGGCTGAAGTCGCCGGTAAACTGTATCTGGTGGCCACAGATAGCACACATGGCGAAAGGATCCGCCAGATCCAGTTGGCTAATCGCCCTCCGGTTGCACTCGACGACACCAGCAGTACCAACAATGCCACCGCAATCTCAATTGAGGTGCTGAAAAATGACAATGATCCAGACTTAGACAATCTGCGTGTGATCGAGGCGAAAGCAACACATGGCACCGTCACTATTCTGACCAATCAGCAACTCAGCTACCAGCCTAAAGCAGGTTTTGTCGGCAACGATGAAATCAGTTACAGCATCGACGATAATCGTGGTGGCCGTGCCAATGCAAAAGTAACCATCAATGTGAGTGCTGCACCCATTGTCACGCCGGAACAACCAGCAACTGTGGATAGCGGAAAATCAGGAGGCGGTTTATCAGCCATTGCTCTGCTCCTGCTAGGTGCTGTTGCAGCCGTCAGAAAATTTCGGCCGAACCCCCAGGCCGTCATGAAACGCCAAAATTTTTCCTTGCGAAAAAACATCACTGACACAGCTTTCATGCGCAACTTGACGCTTTTTGTTGCGCTGTTCGTTGCTGCTGTATCTCCACTACAGGCACAACAGGTGATTGATCCAACAGAAGAGAATATTCAACAAAAGGTCTCAGCGTTGAGCCAGCACATCTTTGTGTTGGATAATCAGGTGTTTTTTGTTGTAGCGACTGAACAAGGCCGGTATGCCATTCTGAAGCTCGATCCCAATACCAACCAAATCAGCAAGGCTACAGATATACCACAACGTTTGCTTAGTGCAGGTG
>JAYRUI010000163.1:1760-6506 GCA_041919175.1 Rheinheimera sp.
AAATGCATTGGCAGATTTGCAGCTGGAACAAATTGGCCAGCGCCTGTTAATTAATAACCAGGAATGGTTTGAACCAACCACAGCAACATTCAGCAGCGCTTTTGCCTCCCCTCTCCCATCGCCGATTTATCAGTGTGAACTAAAGTGGAGCAATGATTTAGTACTGTCCTGCTTTAATAATAATTACGACGATACGCCGGCAAAACATTATCGGCTGAATAAAGTGGACATGAAATTTTATCCGGACGATACAGATCCGGCCCTGGCAAATTCCATCAAGTTCAAAAGGGACGGGCTTTTTTGCTACGTCCAGGTCGATCAGTATCGTTGCACTGAATGGACATCGATGCAGGCTTATAATGTGCCTGATAGCGGGAATCTATGGCAAAGTCCTGAAGTACAACAAAACTACATTTTCTTCAAAACAAAAGATAATGTGGTTATGCAACGCCGACACAGCAATACACAGACAATATTGAATATCACCGCATTGCGTAACGAAAGAAGTACCACTTTACTGGCTTTTTCACCTGAGTATATTTTATTCAGCTCTTACTCCGCACTTGCGCAGCCTCAGCTCAAACGCTTACATATCCCCACTCAAGGTGTTGATCTGATTGATACCACTCAGCTTGCCAGCAGTGTACACGGCACTTCATTACTTTCGGCCATCACGCTCAATGACAATGGTGCTTTCCTGCTGCAAAATTATGAAAAAAGCACTTTTAAGCTAACGCCAGCACAAATAAAACCCGAAATTATTGAATTAGTGACTGGACAAAAAGCAGATCGCTATCTGTCCCGCCTGGCTTGGGTACAGTTGCCGGGTACTGTTTCGCCCGACACTGATGTCATTACAGTAGCCGACAGCTGTCAACGTTTGGGCTTGTATGTTAACTATCTGTCCTGCCGTAAAGCAGTGCCAAGACTCAACCGGCTTAATACAGAGCAAACAATTGATATACCCGTGCCAACAGTAAACTCCCGGCCAGCAACGCCAATCCGGCAACTCACAGCCTGGGATCAACAATTATTCTGGTTTGAGCATCATGGCCAATGGCAGATTAAACGTTATCAGCCGCAAACAGGCCGGACCGATATTATTGATACCGACCAGCTCAGCACATTTACCGAGCCTGGTGACCGGAAACTTCTGGCTGGAACCTCAGCCTTGTGGCAGTTAAAAAATAACGAGTTTTATCGCTTTAATACTGACATGCAGAAATTTGAAGCCAATGGCACTCAAGGGGCAATGGCGCAACCTCATCAGGGCGTACTGATAGATAATGACTTTTATTATTTTGTACTGCTACCTTCACCAAAAAACCCACAGGGATTCAGCAGTAGTTTTCGGAAATTTAGTCTGACCACGGGGCAATATCAGGAGCTGAAACTGTTTGACGACATACAAATCAAACGTATTTTAAATGTGAGCCAAGGCAAATTTTATCTGACATACAAAGTGCCGCCGCCAAATCCAATACGTGGCGGCATCCTGTATCTGAACGATTTAACCATTAAATCAAATAATGCCCTGGCTTTTGGTGAATTATTCAGTGTTTTCGAAGTCCAGCAACAGCTGTTCGGTTTGACCAGAGCGGGTGAGCGACCTTACACAGCTGCACAGCAACTTCTTCAGCTCAATCTGGCAACCGAGTCGGCAAAGGTGCTTGATATTTCGGCCGCTCCAACCGCGAGCCCAAGAGCCATAGTGCTGGGCTCAACAATATTGACCGGTTGGGGTACTAAAATAAACACCGACACCACCAATCTTTCTGCCCGTGGTTTTAAATTTCATCAGGCATTAACTATCCGGCAGAACACCTATTTGCTGGGCGATAAACTATACAAAATCAGTGCTGTGGATGGCGAGATCCAGGCTGAGCCCATACAGCTCCCTGCAACTGTATTGATTGATGCAACATCATCAATGGCCGAAGTGGATGGCAAACTGTATCTGGTTGCCAGGGATGTAAGCAATGGCGAACGCATCTGGCAAGTTTCACTTTAAAACGGTTGGAACATCAGCAACTTTGGTTTTTTAGGTTAAAACGCAGTGCCAAACCTGGCACTGCGCTCTCTTCCACCATCAGATCATGAATGCCCAACCAAAATCACTGCAGAAGTTTCAAATGCTAACGTCTGCATCACCATAAGCAGCTCTGCAGGTTTCTGGCATTGCCACAAAGGGCACAGCTTGTTAAAGCGGTACATCTATTTGAGCACTGATGCTGTGTGGTCAGGCTTACCCCATGTTGCCATGCGTTAAGTTCTGTACAACACCAACCGCCCTTGCCGTAGCAGGCAAAAATCTGGCTATGCCAACAAGAAACTCACCGTTACATGCCTTCTACTGGCTGCTCCGGCAGCTGCAATACATACCGGTACGCCTCAGTTTTTGCCACTTGCTGATGTGCGGCTTTAAGCCTGGCCACCAAAGCTGCGTCTGAGTTTTTATTCACCGCCAGCCAGGTTTGTTGCGCTAAAGCTTGAATAAAATACACAAATTCTATGTCTTCACGGCCAAGGTTATGCCGCTGCAACATAGTGTCAATGGAGTGTGGGTCATCTATTAATAAATCGACTTTGCCATGTGCCAGCATAAACCAGCTCTGGCTGATATCAGGCTCTAACTGCAGGGTTTTACCCACCACAAAGCCCTGTTGCAGCATGTAATCGGCGGCATAATCATCGCGTTGTACTGCGGTAATAAAGGCGCGGGCATCATCCAGCCTGTTGATTTGAATATCACTACGTTTTTTCAGTTTGACCAACCCCAGCCGGTAAGCACCTATAGGGCCAATCCACTGAAAAAGCCCTTCCCGCTCCGGTGTTCTGGCCATGTTGTAAATCAGCACATTGGGGGTGGTGGCGGCAATTTTATAAGCACGGGCCCAGGGATACACCTCAAAAGCAGCATCCAGTTTGGCATGACTGAGAATGTCTTTGACCAGCGCCGTGGTTAAACCGGCCACTTCACCATCAACCATAGTCTGATGAGGCGGCGACAACTCCAGCACCACCCGCAACGGCGCTGCTGCGAATACAGCGGCATTGAAACACAACAACAAGCCGGTAACAGCCAGATTTCGAAATCTTGTCATTGCACTCTGCATTAATTAAGTACTTACTGATACATTAACAGCAGATAAAACAAAGGCAACCCGAAGTTGCCTTTAATCGAAAGTTGCCTTTGTTTGAGTTTTGCACAATAACATGCTGTTTTTTAGGTTGTTACTGCAACGCTTTTATTTCAAAGCTGTTATTTCAGTACAGCGGCCACAGCTTTGGCAAAGTAGTCGATGTTGCTGTGGTTTAAACCGGCAATGCTGACGCGGCTTGAACCCACCATATAGATGCTGTATTCAGTGCGCAGACGGTCGATTTGTTCTTTGTTAATGCCCAGGAAGCTGAACATACCGTGTTGTTTGGTGATAAAACTAAAATCCTGTTTTACCCCTTCAGCCGCCAGTTTGTCGATGATCAGCTGACGGTAGTCGTTAATGCGGTTACGCATTGTTGCCAGCTCCTGATGCCATAAAGCGGTCAGCTCCTGGCTGTCCAGAATATGGCTGACAATAATAGCGCCGTGCGCCGGTGGCATGGAGTAAATACTGCGTACCACGGCTAACAAATTAGAGCGGGCAATGTCAGTGGTTTTTTTATCGCTGGCAACCACCGAAACTGCACCAATACGCTCGCGGTATAAACCAAAGTTTTTCGAGCAGGAGGTACATAAAATCAGCTCTTCCACTTCATTGGCGAGGTGACGCAAGCCCTTCGTGTCTTCGTCCAGACCTAAACCAAAACCCTGATAAGCCATATCAACCAGTGGGGTAAAACCTTTTTCTTTGGCAAGCGCCGCAAAACGCTGCCACTGGGCAAAGTTTAAGTCCATGCCACTTGGGTTATGGCAGCAAGCGTGCACCAGCACCACGTCACCGGCCGGCACTTGCGCAAGCTCAGCAAACATTTGCTCTTCTTTCAGGCCTTTGGTGTCGTAGTCGTAATAGGCATATTCTTTGACCTTCAGGCCTGCAGCCTGAAACATTGAAATATGGTTCGCCCAGGTTGGGCTCGTGACCCAAATGGTGGCATCCGGATTGGCTTTTTTAATAAATTCAGCTGCAACACGCAAAGCACCTGTACCGCCTGGGGTATGGGCTGTGGTGGTGCGGCCTTCCAGCAACACTTTGTGCGGGCCAAACGCCAGTTTTTCGATATGGGCGTTAAAACTTAAATCACCGGCCATGCCGATATAGGTTTTGCTGTCTTCGTGATCCAGCCGCAGTTTTTCCGCTTTTTTCACACAATCAAGCACAGCTGTGTGGCCCTGTTCGTCTTTGTAAACGCCAACGCCAAGGTCAACTTTCAGTGGGTTCGGATCTTCTTTATAAGCCGCCATTAAACCTAAAATCGGATCAGTTGCGACCGGCTGTAAATGAGAAAACATAACAAGTTACCTGTTTGTGTTGCTGCCAGAAACAAAACCGACGCCCGCCGGTTTTGCCAAAAATAAGCCGGTGTCAGACACCGGAAAACGCTGAACACCTGAGTTCAGCGTCTGTTACAACCGCCTTCCCGTCCTCAGACTGAAGCGGCAAAAATAACCGGCACCAGCATAGCCGCAGCAATCAGCAGCGCCAGCTCGTCACCATGAAACACGTCTTTGGCAAAAGCTTCAGAATCGATAATGCCCACCACCTGACCTGCGTCGTTCAACAACGGCACACAAGCCTCCGCCAG
>JAYRUI010000164.1:0-6501 GCA_041919175.1 Rheinheimera sp.
GACGCTGACAAATAACAAAGCCGGCATCAAACCGGCTTTGTTATTTGTTGTGCTGCACGCTACCTGCTACGGGGGCTCTGCAACCAGGCATCAGTCGATTAGTGCCGCTGCTGGATAATTTCCAGCAAACCTTTGATGTCCTTTTCTATCGCTGATTTAAGCTCAATTTCTTTTTGTTGCCGCAGATGGTCCTGACGGCGTAATTCGTGTTTTTCCAACGATTTACGCGCGTCGTGGGTGGGCATATCTTTAATCAGGTCATACATTTCAAACAACGCGGGCCAACGACAAGCCTGAGCCAGTTCGGGCTGCATGTTTTCCAGCAATACCCAAATGCGCAGTGCAGCTTCTGACGGTTCACATTGTTGCTCCAGCGTCGCCTTACCTATCACAACAATGCTATCGAGCAAATATTGCTGGCGCTCAGCCTGTTTTTGCTGATGAGCTTCAAGCGCCTGCTGCTGTTGCTTTTGTTGTGCCTTTAGCTGAAACAGTAATTTGCCCAGATAAAATGCCAGACCGGCAATGACCAGCAAGCCCAATGCAAACAATGTCATCCACATCACATCCACCTGTTGTTATTCCCCGAGCAGGTCTTTACGCCAGTCGGTCTGTTCCAGTTTACTCAGTGGATCTAAATCGCTTTCAGATTCGTCTTCTTCGTCGTCCTGATCAAGACCCAACAAGGTCATCAGTTCGGCATGACGTGCTGTTCTGGCATTAAAATACTTGGCATCTTTACCGGTCAGAATTTCACCTTGTTCGGTGCGTTCCAGTAATTCCGCCAGACGTTCATCCTGCTCAATTTGCTCCAGTTCAACTTCAGGGGCAATTTCAACAGGCTTAACTTTCGCCAGTAAGGCTTTAGGTTGAGTTGTTGGTGCAACCAGTTTTTGTTCAGCAACAGTGACCGTCAGTGGTATTGGTTTTTTACTGCCAATGCGTGGATCTTTGTTTTTGTTGCTGCCGGCTTCGGTTTTTTCGGCCTGAACTAAAGCATTGCGGCTACCGGATTTTAAACCTGCACCTTTTTTCTTGGTTTCTACAGGACGGTCACGTTCCTGGCGGGCTTCAGCAGCCGGTTTATGCCTGAGACCAATCTGGCCTGAAGTCCGTGATTTTTTTTTGCGAGTCATAATGTCTACCTGTAGAAAAGGGCGCGTATTTTAACCACTTTTCAGCGCGCTGCCTATGTATTTCCATTTTAGTTGTATGTTGATGCTGATTTGTATTTTTCGAACGGGATAAATTGTTGTCAGGAAAAGGATTGTTGTGATGAGCTGTGAAAGGTCTGAAAAACAAAACGGCAGTAAGCTTTGCCTGCTGCCGTTCAAGATTTGCACTGAAAGGTGCTGAATTTTTTTACATCGTCCTGACTTACGTGAGACACCCTGTCTGGACAGTTTCCCTATATTGTTAGGTCATTTCCCTATTTAAATAATTATTCGCGATCGTCCTAATACTTTCTTAATCTTCCGTGGATCGCGTTAAAAACGCTGCATCATTCTGATGCTTATCTAATGTAGCTAGCACTATTGCTGTCCGTGCCAATATTCCATTTTGTTTCGTTGTTACAATCTGTAACGGGGTTTAATTTACTCCGATTCAGCAGAATGGCAATACAGTGATCAAAAAAAAATCATAAAAAAAGTGAACTAATTTTCACAGTCAAATTAAATCAGATAGTTAGCATAATTAATCAGATAAGTTTGAGAAATTGGGAAGTTTTAACCGGCTATTTTCTTACGCTTGATGTGAGATATGTCTCACATTGGCGCTGGTGAATATTTGTAATTTTAGTTTTTTTGGGCATAAAAAAGCCGGTGACTGGCACCGGCTATATCGGAAACTACGGCAGATTAATGTAAACCGCCGAGATATTTAGACATAATTTCAATGTCTTCATCGGTCAGTTTTTTCGCTACATCACGCATCATGCCATTCATATCGTTAGCACGTGTGCCGGCGCGGAAAGCTTCCAGCTGAGTTTTAATGTAAGCAGCATGCTGGAAAGAAATCTTAGGGAAATTCGCCAGACTATGACCAACACCACGTGGACCATGACATGCAATACAAGCAGCGATACCACGGTTCATGTCGCCGGCACGGAACAATTTTTCACCAGCCGCCACCACATCTTCAGGGGTTGTACCTGATTTCATCGTTTGGCTGGAGAAGTATGCGGCTAAATCCAGCATATCCTGCTCAGAAAGGGCTGCAACCATACCAGCCATGACTGCATTATTACGGCCTTCTTTGCCGGCACTGGTCATGCCAAGTTTAAATTCTTTTAATTGTTTGTAGATGTAGCCTGCATGTTGTCCAGCAATTTTTGGATACATGTCAGTAGGGCTGTTACCATCAGGACCATGACAGGCTGCGCAAGTTGCCGATTTAGCTTTACCTGCTTCAATATTACCTACCGGGGCTGCCGTTTCAGCGGCAACAGCCTGACCGGCCAATCCTAAAAAAAGCATGACTGGAAGTGCGAATTTTTTCATGTTTATCCGTCTCTGTTCAGCGTGAACCTGCTTAAAAAGCAGGAAAAAAATAATAACCCTAATAATTATGTCTATTTTACACGAATCTAAGCCAGATAAAATCCCATTCATGCGGCTAATGCTTCTTCAGATCAATCAGATCCGCTACACTATAGCCAAATTTGACGTCGGAGTAAGTTGTGTACAAAGCAAAATTTAATTATCAGCAGACCAGTTTTTTAACCAGCGCCCCAGATATTACCGCCCTGCCGCCTGATACCGGTATTGAAGTTGCCTTTGCTGGTCGGTCAAATGCGGGTAAATCCAGTGCTTTGAACACACTGACCAGACAAAATAGTTTAGCCCGTACCAGTAAAACACCTGGCCGTACCCAGTTGATCAACACTTTTCGTCTTGCTGATGAAAAACGCCTGATCGATTTACCGGGTTACGGTTTTGCCAAAGTGCCGCTTGCCGTCAAAGAAAAATGGCAAAAGTCGCTTGGTGAGTATCTGATGAAACGTCAGAGTTTGAAAGGTTTAGTGGTACTGATGGATATCCGCCATCCGTTAAAAGATTTGGACCAACAGTTAATTCACTGGGCGGTAGAAAGCCAGTTATCAGTCTTATTACTGCTGACCAAAGCTGACAAGTTAAGCCCTGGTCCCCGTAAAAAAACTTTATTGGAAGTGCGCGAAGCTTCACTCGCTTTTATGGGTGACATTACAGTGCATACCTTTAGCTCATTAAGCAAACAAGGTTTAACTGAATTAGAACAAGTGTTGGATGACTGGTACAGTCGCGACGGTGATTTACATGCAGCGGAGTAATCTTTAAGACCGATAGGGCGATGGTAAACGAGCTGTCGCCCTGCTGAAGATAACAAAGCCTGCTTTTATTTATCTGCCATCATCTACTTTATCTTCCCCAAAAAAGAAAAACCGGCGTCTCAGAGAGAGGCCGGCATAGCAAACGGGGGAGAAGCTATCAATAATTTCAAATCAACAGGGTGTCTTCAGAGAAGACGTCGCCATTATACATGCTTTTTTAGCTATTTAAAGTATTTACTCTAAATAATCTAATTTAATTTCAGATTTTGAATAAAAAAAACGCCCCACTGCAAGCAGTGGGGCGGCTAAATAAGCCTACTTTCTATGCTGAATCACGCTTTTAAACCTGAAACTGCCGAAAGATAGAACATCTTACCTCTGTACCCTACGTTTTTGATTGTACTTTGCTAAGCTCAAAAAGCAAGCACATTTCGTAATTAAACTACATAAATTAGATGTTTTTTGTATTTACCCAAAAATACGTAATAAAGTTACGGAATTTGGCATATGGATGTCGAATTGTTTAGGAGTTGCTGCCACCTGAAGGTCTTCGTTGCTGATTGCCGACAGAAAAAAGCCCCGCTAACAATAACGGGGCTCAAAAGGTGATTTACCAGGAATGGGTATGTTCACACTATAAATGACTAAAACAATTTTAATTAGTTCAATCAATTTCTATAGTTAGTGCGCTTCATCCCAGTTCAGTCCTGAACCTGCTTCTGCCAGCAGGGGAACGTCAAGCTTGGCGGCTTGCTGCATTAAGGCAACGATCTGTTGCTGGTAGTGAGGCAGTTGTTCTGCATCGACTTCAAACACTAATTCATCGTGCACCTGCATAATCATGCTGATTTTGCTTTGATCCTGCTGTTGCAACCACTCGTCAACGGCCAGCATGGCGTTTTTAATGATGTCGGCGGCAGTACCCTGCATTGGTGCATTGATAGCGGCGCGCTCTGCTCCCTTTTTCCGGGCGACATTTTTGCTGTTGATTTCAGGCAAATAAAGCCTGCGACCAAATAGGGTTTCTACATACCCAGCTTCGTGCGCCTGAGCTCTGGTGCGTTCCATATAGTCCAGCACGCCGGGGAAACGGGCAAAATAGGTATCGACATAATGCTGTGCTTCACCACGGCTGATATCCAGCTGTCTTGCCAGACCAAAAGCCGACATACCGTAAATTAAACCAAAGTTAACCGCTTTGGCGCGACGGCGCTGCTCTGTACTGACATCACCAAGTGGCACAGCAAAAACTTCAGCAGCTGTGGCTCTGTGAATATCCAGCCCCTGAGCAAAAGCGTCCAGCAGCGCTTTATCCTGAGATAAATGCGCCATAATGCGCAGTTCAATTTGTGAATAATCCACGGCCAGAATACGTTTGCCCGGCGCTGCAATAAAGGCCTGACGAATACGGCGGCCTTCTTCGGTGCGGATAGGAATATTCTGCAGATTAGGTTCTGTTGAACTCAAACGGCCTGTGGCTGCAACAGCCTGATGATAAGAAGTATGCACCCTGCCTGTTGCCTGATTAACACTTTGTGGCAACTTATCGGTATAAGTTGACTTCAGTTTGGCAAGCGTTCTGTGTTCAATAATCACCCTTGGCAGTTCATAGTCGTGCGCCAGTTCAGTCAGTACTTCTTCAGCGGTTGACGGAATACCTGTGGGTGTTTTTTTCAGCACCGGCAAACCCTGTTCGGTAAATAAAATTTCCTGTAGCTGCTTAGGTGACGACAGGTTAAAGGTTTTTCTGGCCAGGGCGTGTGCTTGTTGTTCTAGCTCACCGATGCGATTGGCGAGAAATTCACTTTGTTGGAGCAGCAGGTTGGTGTCAATCAATACGCCAGTACGCTCCATGCGTGACAAAACAGAAAGCAGAGGAATTTCAATTTGTTGCAAAACTTCAGATAAACGACCTTCAGCCTGCAGCTGTGGCCATAACTGTTGGTGCAATTGTAAAGTGACGTCAGCATCCTCTGCTGCATATTCTGCCGCTTTTTCCAGCTCAATCTGATTAAAGGTCAGCTGTTTGGCGCCTTTGCCGGCAATATCTTCAAAACTGATGGTTTGATGATTAAGGTACTTTTGCGCCAGACTGTCCATATCATGACGGGAACCTACGCTGTTCAGCACATAAGATTCCAGCATAGTGTCAAAAGCAATACCGGCCAGTTGAATGTCATAACGCGCCAGCACACTCATATCATATTTCAGATTCTGACCGACTTTGGCTTTGTTTTTATCTTCCAGCCAGCCTTTTAATTGCTGTAACACCCTGTTGCGCTCCAGTTGCTCTGGCGCGCCAATATAGTCATGACCAACCGGCAGGTAATAAGCCTGGCCCGCGGCTACAGCAAATGACATACCAACCAGCTCTGCTTGCATGTAATCCAGGCTGGTGGTTTCAGTATCAAAAGCAACCAACTCACTTTGTTGTAATAACAACAGCAGGTCTTGCAATTGTGCTTCAGTCAAAATGGTTTGGTACTGGCTGCGGTCAAGTTGTGCTGACCCCTCCAGCACTGCTGGCTGCTCAGCTGTTGCTGCTGTAGTTTGATCTATAGGCGTTGCAGTGCGGACTGTATTAATTTTTTCCGCGCTGTGTACTTCAGCCAACCAACGGCGGAATTCACATTGTTGGTATAGCTCCGCCAACTTTGCGTAGTCCGGTTGTTGTAAATGTAAGTCAATCAGCTGTTTGGGCAGCTCAACATCGGTTTTAATAGTGGCGAGCTGATAAGACAATTCCAGTTGATCTTTAAACTCACGCATTTTGTCGGCAATAGTTTTACTACCGCGAAAACCAAGGGCTGCAATGTCATCAAGCCGCTGATATAAGGTGGCTATTGAACCTAAACCCTGCAACAAGGCCTGTGCGGTTTTTTCGCCGACACCAGGTAAACCGGGGATGTTGTCGGCTTTGTCGCCCATCAAGGCCAGATAATCGATAATCAGCTCAGGGCCAACACCAAATTTTTCTTTAACACCGTCGGAGTCCAAAATGGTATCTGTCATAGTGTTGATCAGTGTCACATGCGGATTAACCAGCTGCGCCATATCTTTATCACCGGTAGAGATCAGGACATGACGGCCAACAGCGCTGGCTTGCATGGCAATAGTACCAATCACATCGTCGGCTTCCACACCGGAAATACATAACAGCGGCAAACCTAACGCATGAATGATTTGATGCA
>JAYRUI010000165.1:0-6463 GCA_041919175.1 Rheinheimera sp.
CGACCACACAAGGCAGCACATGAGTGACGTCACTGTCGTGATGTAAGGCAGGTTCAATCGACACTTTTTTCGTATTGGCAGCAGCGGCAGCGTTGGCATAAAGCCCAAAACCACTGACAACAACCCAGCTCAGCAATAACAACCTTGCTGTACTTTTTGGTTTTTTTAACACAAGCCAACCACTCCACAAAGCATCAGCGCAGGGCGCGCTGCTGAAAAGCTGGCTATTTTAACCGCAATCGGGCGCTGCGTCAGGCTGTTTTATCGCCTGTATCGGTTTTCCCGTCGGTGACAAGGCCCGACAAATTCTGGCTGTTGGTGACAGTGTTGAATTTGTCAGGCGGTTTTTCATCAGGTAGCGGCTTTCATCGCAGCGACAAAACCGGCCAGTTCTGCCAGTAAAGTGGCAGGCTCGGCCTGATGTTTTTCAATGATCTGCACTATGGCAGAGCCTGAAATAGCACCGGCAGCACCAGCGGCCAGGGCAGCTTTCACATGCTCCGGTTTTGAAATACCAAACCCCAGCAAAGTCGGGGCTGCGTTAACGTCTTTGAGCTGTTGCACCAACTGTGAAGCTGGCATAGCAGCGGCTGTTTCAGTGCCTGTGACACCAGCGCGGCTTAACAAATAAGTGTAACCGCGGCCATAACTTGCCAGTTCATTTAAACCATCGGCATCGATATTAGGCGGAGCGATAAAAATCTGCGCTATATCATGTTGTTGTGCAGCTTTTCTGAACAGCTGGCTTTCATGCAGCGGCACGTCGGCAATCAGAATAGAGTCAACACCGGCTGCTTTGGCTTGCTGGTAAAAATGCTCTATACCACGGGCCATCACCAAGTTGCTGTACAGCAATAAACCAATAGGGATATCGGCATTGTAAGTGCGGATTTTGGCAATGAGATCAAAACATTGCGCCGGAGTAACGCCAGCCGCCAAAGCGCGGATATTGGCGTTTTGAATGGTTGGGCCATCGGCAATAGGGTCGGAAAACGGAATTCCCAGCTCTAAAGCGTCAGCGCCGTTGTCGATCAGTGTTTTGATAATTTCAAAAGACAGCGCCAGTGACGGGTCGCCGATAGTGACAAAAGGCACAAAGGCACCCTGACGGGCCTGGCTTAAACGGGTGAACATCAAATCATAACGTAACATATTCAATCCTTTATTTATTTAGCCTGATGCTGACGCTTCTATTTGCTCTGATGCTGGCGCTCAGAGGCCTGCTCAGTCAGTTGTCTCTGGGCAATTTCTGCCGCCTGATGCTCTGCCAGCACTGCCATCACATGGCCTAAATCTTTATCACCACGGCCGGATAAATTCACTAACAGCACCGAGGGTTCGGTGGCGGCTTCGGCCATTTTCAGCGCATGGGCCAAGGCGTGGGAGCTTTCCAGTGCCGGAATAATACCTTCGGTTTTGGCCAGCAACTGAAAGGCTGCCAAAGCTTCATCATCGTTAATGGCCACATACTGAGCGCGGCCAATCGAAGCTAAATAAGTATGTTGTGGGCCAACGGCCGGGTAATCCAAACCCGCTGAAATTGAATAAGATTCTTCAATCTGGCCATCCGCGGTTTGCATAATGGCGGTATAAGCGCCGTGCAAAATACCAAAACTACCGGTTGACAGTGCTGCGCCATGTTGATGGGTGTTGATGCCCATACCACCTGGCTCTACGCCAATCAGTTTGACTTCTTCATCCGGAATAAAATCGGCAAACATGCCGATAGCGTTGGAGCCACCACCGACACAAGCCAGCACTGCATCCGGCAACTTACCCTCAGCTTCAAGGATTTGTTGTTTGGCTTCTTCACCAATCATTTTCTGAAATTCGCGCACTATGGTTGGGAATGGGTGCGGGCCTGCCGCAGTGCCGAGCAGATAATGGCTGGTGGCATAACTGGCCGACCAGTCGCGCATGGCTTCGTTTACTGCATCTTTTAAGGTGCCTGAGCCAGCGGTAACCGGTATCACAGTGGCGCCCATCAGTTTCATCCGGAATACGTTAGGTGCCTGACGTTCAATGTCTTTAGCACCCATATAAATTTTACAGTTCAGCCCAAGCAGCGCGCAGGCTAAAGCGGTGGCTACGCCATGCTGACCGGCACCGGTTTCGGCAATAATGTCTTTTTTGCCCATCCGTTTGGCCAGCAGTGCCTGGCCCAGCACCTGATTAGTTTTATGGGCGCCACCGTGCAATAAATCTTCGCGTTTTAAATAAATTTTCACCAGCGGGTTGGGGCTGATATTACGGCACAAGGTCAGTGGTGTCGGCCGGCCGGCGTAATGGGTCAATAAATGCTGAAATTCTGCTAAAAAAGCCGGGTCTTGCTGCGCATCCACAAATGCCTGCTCCAGCTGACGCAGCGCAGGTACCAATAATTGCGGTACAAACATACCACCGTATTCACCAAAATAAGGGTTTAATAAAGGCTTAGTCATAACTGAATTCTCTGATCTGTTGAAAGGCAATGGCAATTTTGGCTGGTTCTTTCACGCCAGGGGCGCTCTCCAGGCCTGAGTTCATATCAAGGCCTGCAACCGGCAACGGCAGGGCTTCGGCCACATTGTCCGGGGTTAAACCACCGGTCAACATCAGCTTGTTGTCAAAATCCAGCGCAAACTGCTGTTGCAGCAGC
The DNA here is from genome assembly GCA_041919175.1 of Rheinheimera sp. Lineage (GTDB taxonomy): Bacteria > Pseudomonadota > Gammaproteobacteria > Enterobacterales > Alteromonadaceae > Pararheinheimera. The sequence goes on from JAYRUI010000165.1 coordinate 2,639, forward strand.
GCCCAGTCAAAACGCACGCCGGTGCCGCCAGGTAGTCCTTGCTGATAACTGTCCAGCACTATTTTGTCGGCAAGCTGCGTCAAAACCGGCAGTTTGTCCTTCACTCTGTAGGCTTTCCAGATGGCTGTTGTTGTCGGCAATAAAGCTCTGAGTTTATTGAGGTATTCATCATCTTCATCCCCATGTAACTGCACAGCACTTAACTTTAATTCCCGGGCTGTCATTGCCACTTGTTCTGCAGTCTCATTGACAAAAACACCAACAAAATTCAGTGTCGCCGCAGCAACTATCGAGGCCGCCTGTGCCAGAGTGACAGCACGGGGCGAGGCCGGATAAAAAATCAAGCCGCCATAATAAGCTCCGGCCTGATACACAGTTTTTGCCTGCTCTGCAGTGGTTAAACCACAGACTTTATGAGTGCCAAGCACTAAAGCTCGCACGGCATTTTCCAGATCCGGCTCTGCCATTAAAGCGCTGCCGACCAAAAAGGCTTTGGCCACTTTGCGCAGCTTTCGCACCTGCGGGTTCAAATAAATGCCGGATTCAGATACGACAGGGGTACCGGGCGGGATCAACCGTGCAAGGCGAAAACTGGTGTCTAAATTGGTGGTTAAAGTGCGTAAGTCGCGGTTATTAATACCAATCAGCTCAGCTTTCAGTGCCACAGCACGCAAAGTTTCTGCTTCGTTGCTCACTTCCGTCAGCACTGTCATGCCAAGCTCATGCGCAACTTTGGCGAGGTTTTGATATTCCTCGTCCGATAACACCGACAACATCAGCAGCACTGCATCGGCACCATGAAGCCTGCCTAAATAAATCTGATAAGGGTCGATAATAAAGTCTTTGTGCAAGAGCGGTTGGCTGACTTTTTGCCGCATGCTGGCTAAATAGCTGTAACTGCCCTGAAAAAACTTCCCGTCTGTGAGTACCGAAATACAATCTGCGTATTTGCCGTACACAGCAGCAATGTCGTCTAAATCAAAATTGGCGCGAATTAAACCTTTGGAAGGCGAGGCTTTTTTACATTCCAGAATAAAACGCGCACCGGGCTTTAGCAGCGCCTGTAAAAAACTGCGGGATGTTGGTTTTACTTCGCTCATAAAAGTCGCAAGCGGTTGGCTGATTTTACGCTCGCTTACTTCTAACCTTTTGTGGGCAATAATATTTTCTAACACGTTAGCCATGACTGGCCTCCTGTAACAACGTTAGGGGTCGCATGGCAGCGTCTGTTTGTAAAAGTGCTAAAACTTGCTGGCAATGGGCGGCTAAATCTTCGCCATGGCCACAAATTTTCAGCATAGCGGCCACATTAGCGGCAATCGCAGCCTGATGCGCCTGCGGTGCTGTGCCCTGTAAAATGGCCAGACTAGCCGCCGCGTTATGGCTTGGGTCGCCGCCTTTCAGTGCGCTCAGATGTTGTGGCGTCAGGCCAAAATCTGCTGGCGTTAAGCTAAATTCATACAGCTCACCGTCACGCACTTCACAGACCTGAGTCACACCATGCAAAGCAATTTCATCACAACCTGCGCCATGTACCACCCAGGCTCGTTGAACGCCCAGTTGTTTTAGCGCTTGTGCCATGACTTTGCATAATTTGGCGTCGTATACCCCAAGTAGCTGAAAATCCGGCGCGGCCGGGTTCAGTAAAGGTCCCAGCAGGTTAAACAAAGTGCGGGTTTTAAGCGCGGTGCGCACCGGCATGGCATGGCGGATGCCCGGGTGATAGACAGGCGCAAATAAAAAGCTAACACCGGCTTTGTCCAAAGCCGTGGCGGCTTGCTGCGGGCTCATCTGAATATTCACACCAAGCTTTTCAAATAAATCGGCCGAACCACTTTGCGATGACACACTGCGGTTGCCATGTTTGCTGACGCTCAGCCCCATAGCAGCTGCGACAATAGCGGCAGTGGTGGAAATATTAATAGTATTGCTGCCATCGCCGCCAGTGCCACAACAATCAATAGAAGCACGCTTTGTGGCCGGTAAAGCAGTGGCTGCGGCACGAAAGGCCAGTGCCGCACCGGCAATTTCATCGGCCGTTTCGCCTTTGAGTTTCAGTGCAATCAGTACCGCCGATAACAGCACAGGCTCCACTAAACCAGCGGCCACTGCAGCAAAAAAGGCTTCGCTTTGGGCCTGTGTCAGCGATTCACCAGCCAGCAGCTGGTGCAAATAAGGCTGAGCGTTAAAGTTGTTTTCTGCAACTGCCTGAGCTGGCGCTTGAGTGATTGTTGTCATTGTGCACCTCCCAGGTAAGCCAGGCTTTGCGCCAATAACGGTTTGCCCAAAGTGGTTAAAATCGACTCCGGATGAAACTGAAACCCCAGTACTTTGTGCTCAGCATGGAAAATGGCCATCGGAATATGTTGATAACGTGCTATCACTTGCAGACTGTCCGGCACCCGGGTCGCCATCAACGAGTGATAACGCGCCACCGCAAAAGGCCTTGGCAAGTTATCAAACACCGGGTGTTCATTGAGCTCAATCTGTGATGTTTTGCCATGCACAGTTTCACCGGCACGGCCAACGGTGCCGCCATAATGCTCCACCAGCGCCTGATGACCCAGGCAAATGCCAAGCATCGGGAACACACCTGCGCAAAGCTGAATCAGCGCTGGCATAGAGCCCGCTTCGGCAGGCGCGCCAGGGCCGGGGGATAATAACAACAGCACTTTGTCTGTTTGGGCGTCCTGCTGCATTTTGGCAAAAATAAACTCAGCCGGCACCGTATTGCGGTAGAGCTTTAATTCACAATGAAGCTGCGCCAGCTCATCCACCAGGTTGTAGGTAAAAGAGTCTTTGTTATCCAGCAGATACACGATAGTTTTGCTGGCCGTTGTTACTGAGTTCATTGGGCACCTCCGGCGGCCAGAATAGCGGTCACTACCGCCTGGGCTTTACTGCGGGTTTCGTCGGCTTCAGCTTTGGCGACTGAGTCGAACACCACACCGGCACCAGCCTGAATATAAGCGGTGCCCGCTTCAACATAAGCACTGCGGATCACAATACAACTGTCAAAATCACCATTGCCGGATAAATAACCGACAGCGCCGCCATAACTGCCGCGCCTTTTGCCTTCGACCTGGCGGATAAGCTCAGCAGCCCGCACTTTGGGCGCACCCACTAAAGTGCCCATATTCATACAAGCCTGATAAGCGTGCAGTGCATCGAGCTGAGGTTTTAGTGTGCCGACCACCCTGGACACCAGGTGCATTACATAAGAATACCGGTCAACTTTCAGCAGCTCTTTGACATAACGGCTGCCTGGTACGCTAATACGCGCCACGTCGTTGCGGGCTAAATCGACCAGCATTAAATGTTCGGCTTTTTCTTTATCGTCTTGTCTGAGTTCCAGCTCAATACGGCTGTCTAAATCGCGGTCAATCTGGCCCTTTGCATTAAAACCACGGCGTCTGGTACCGGCTATAGGGTAAATTTCCACCTGACGGCTGTTGGCGTCAAATTTCAGCGCAGACTCTGGCGATGCGCCAAACAGTTCGAATCCACGGTCACGTAAAAAGAACATATAAGGGCTGGGGTTTTGTTGTTTCAGCCTGGCATAAGCGGCAAGTGGATTGGCACAAGGCAAGCTAAAACAGCGGCTTGGCACCACCTGAAACACATCACCTGCAACGATATTTTCTTTCAGGTTTTCTACCTGAGCAATAAAAGCGGCGTCATCGATATCCACCTGCACCGCGGCAAACTGCTGCGCGCCGCTCTGCTGCGCCCCCGCTTGCTGTGAGTGTGCAGTTGCCTGGTCTTGCAGCATCTGACTCAGTTGCTCCAGTCGGTTGCCCACCACAAAACAATTGGCCATGGCGC
>JAYRUI010000166.1:0-6457 GCA_041919175.1 Rheinheimera sp.
GTTGAAATTGCGCCAGCAATTCACTGCCCACAACACCACAACCCACCAGGAACACATCAATGCTCGGCACATGACTAAAGAAGTTTTCATGGCAGACTTTTACCGCATTGCGGCAGGATTTTTGCTCCACCACAGCTGAAATAGAACGCTCTGAAGAGTCCTGCGCTATGGCAACAATATTGACGCGGGCCTGGGATAAAGACGCAAAAAACTTGGCCGCCACACCGCGGTGCTGACGCATACCATCGCCCACTAAACTGACAATGGCCATATCCGACTGGATCGCCAAAGGCCTTAATAACTTGCCTTGCAACTCCAGTTCAAATTCGGTTTCCAGCGCTTTTTTCGCGACGTTTAAATCAAGCTGCGCCACACAAAAACTAATGCTGAACTCGCTGGATGACTGGGTAATTAAACTGACCGACACCTGCTCGCGTGCCATAGTGGCAAAAACGCGCGACGCCATGCCTACAACACCTTTCAGGCCTGGGCCGGATACGGTAATAAGCGCCAGATGCTCCAGGCTGGAAATGCCTTTGACCAGCGAATCACCGTTATTATTGGCGTCGATACAAGTGCCAGGCGCCGATGGGTTTAAGGTGTTTTTGATATAACAAGGGATTTGATAGCGGGCCAGCGGACCAATGGTTTTTGGATGCAGTACCTTGGCGCCAAAATACGACAGCTCCATGGCTTCGTCATATGACAGATGGTCAATCAGCTGCGCTTGTTTCACCTGACGCGGGTCGGCGCTATAAACACCATCGACATCAGTCCAGATCTCACACACACTGGCGCGGATACTGGCAGCAACAATAGCTGCGGAATAATCAGAGCCATTGCGACCCAGCAGGCACAGTTCACCATTGCTGTTGCTGGAGACAAAACCTGCCATCACGTACACCTGCGCCTGTTGTTTGGCAACAGCGGCACTTAAAGCAGCTTCTGAAGCCGGAATGTCAGCAACTGCATTCAGGTAATCGCCCTGACTTTTTACGCAAGCCACTGAGTCGAGCGCCACAGTATCAATTTTCAATTTTTTTAACAGGCCGGTCATTAATGCAACGCTAAATTGCTCACCCAAACCGAGAATTCGGGCTTTAATGTGATCGGGGCAATATTGCAATAAAGCAACACCCTGCAACTGGGCAGACAACTGGGCAAACTGCTGCTCGCGCACCTGGGTCAGGGCTTTGTTATCCGCTGCTAACAGCTGGTCTTTGGCTTGTAACTGCAAAGTCTCCAGGCGCTGCTGCCATTGTTGTAGCAACGGCAAATAGTCGGTGCCCAAAAAGGCTAAGTCGGTAAGTTCCACCAATAAATTGGTCACACCCTGGGGGGCAGAGAGCACAAGGCCAACAGGCTCTGCGCTAAGTTGTTGTTTTACAATACCGGCAACTTCTAGAAAACGTTCAACCGACGCTAATGACGAACCACCAAACTTCAGCACCCTCATAAAATTTCTCCTTTAAAGAAACGCAAAAGGCCCGTGACTGGTGAGGTCACGGGCCTTTTTAAGACAATACGCCGCCGACCTCCTACCCGGTAAGGGTGGTGGTGATAATAATGGTGGTGGTATTGATATGTGTAGTTTTCATACTGTCTATATGCTCAAAGTTTTAGACGTCTGTCAATCTAAATGTTTAGAAAACTTTCAAATGTTCTTTAGTTACAACTTAATCGGTACATCAGTTGGCTTTTTTCTGGTAATCGCTTAAGCCGGGCTGAAAAATACACACTCTGTTCCGACCTGCTCTTTTGGCGTTATAAAGTGCAATGTCAGCAGAACGGATTAAATCATCATGTAACAGATGTTGTTTAGGTGAAAATTCAGCAACACCGATGCTGAGGCTGGAACGAATGGTCTGCTGATTAAACAACATCGGATGATCAGCCACAGCTCTGCAAACGCGCTCTGCCACTTCCACTGCGCCGGCCAGCGGAGTGTCCGGCAAAATAATACCAAACTCTTCACCACCATAACGGCCCAGTAAATCAGTCTCTCTAAGTAAACTACCAATAAAAGAAGCCAACTCAACCAGCACAAAATCACCACCCAAGTGGCCATATTTGTCGTTTAAATCTTTAAACTTATCCAGGTCAAACAACAATAACGACAGCGGATGTTGATAGCGCTGCGCACGATGGATTTCCTGTTTAAGTTGCTCTTCCCAGAAACGGCGGTTTAATACCTTGGTTAAACCATCATGTCTGTTGGCTTTTTCCAGTTCAATCAGCGTTTTACTCAGATGTTGCTGATACACAAAAGCGTCTGTGGCGTCTTCAATCAGAATACAGATCAGTGGTTGTTCAGTATGCGTAGCCTCCAGCGGTAACATAGTGCAATTTTGTGCCATATATTGGCTGGCGCTGGTGACAGGACGCAGATGAGGCAATTTAAAAATATACTGACGCTGCTCCCAGCTGCTAAAAGCCGGTGTTTTTAAATCCAGCACACTCATCAGTTTTCGTTTGAGCCAGGCTTCGGGTAAATCGGCAAACACACTGAATAAAGATTGGTCTTGAATATCAGCTAATTGCAGACCGGCATGTCGTTCAATAAATGCATTGACGTAATGAACGTTGTATTCATCATCTATCACTATCACGCCGCTGTTGAGTTGCGCCAGGATTGGACTGCTTAACCAGGCTTCAGGCATTAATAATCTTCCAGAATTCGATCAAGAATTGTTTTGATATTGCTTACGGCTTCACCCGGAATTAATAAAATCATGTCGCAGTTAAAAGAGTGATCAACCAACTGATAGCTAATATCAACTTTTAAAGCGTGTTCCCAGTGAAAAGAGGTGTTTTTTAAAATACCGGATAAATCGCCATTCGTGGACGAAAGTACTCTGGGCGCACTGTACGACAAACTGTTTTCCAGTTGTTGCGCCAGGCCATTTAAAAAAGTGGTGGTTAAAATTGAGCTGATGTCGGTGAGCATTTCTATTTCTGAAACATCTCCCACCTCGTAGCCTAACAATGCGGAAATTTTATGGGCATTTTCCATCTGATAAAGCACTATGGCTTCACCACGCACGCCTTCATTGCCAAAAAAACCCTGACTGACCAAAGCGACTTCGGTATCGCGATACCGGCCTTCAAATTCGGCTGGAATATGGCTGGCACCAACCAAGGCAATAGAAGGTACTCTTAAATGCACAAAAGTATTGAGAAAACGTGCCAGCTTGTCGCTGGCTAAACCCATGGCAACATTAATAATTTCTTGCAAACAGTCGCGCTGCTCTTCGCTGAAACCGAGGTTGCTCATATCAATCCATATTGTTTTAAGATACCGCTGAGTTTGTCTTCATTCACTGGTTTGTGCACAAAAGCCAGAGCGCCAAGTTCCATCACCCGCTTTTGCATCTCAGGCTGAATATCGGCCGAAATCACAATAACAAAACAATCGATATTCTCTGCTTTGATGGCTTCAAGCACACCAACACCATCGAGTTCCGGCATGGTTAAATCAAGAAAGACCAAACCGATTTCCTGATTGCGCAGGATAGCCAAAGCTTCCAGCCCATTAGCAGCGGTTTGAAATTCAGCATCAAATGATTCTGGCAGACTTTTACGTACTTGCTTACGCGCCAGTATCGAGTCATCACAAATTAGTACTGGCAACGCCATTCGCTAAAGCCTCGTTATATTTCTAATAATTATGCGAAGTTACGGGCAAAATATAACCAGTTGACCCGTCTAATGCAACAGATAGCGACCAATTCGACGCTGCTTTGCAGATCTGTTAACAATAGTGCTGCGATTTTCGACAAAGATAAATTACGGCTATAGTTCGGTGGAAAAATGACGATAAAAAACCGCGAAATATGACCGAATTGACATAAAGTGGTAAATGGCAGAACTTAATCTGATTTTGCTATTTTAATTGTTGTTTTTTTTAGCTAATTTTACAGCATCCGGTGATACACACCCCGCTGAACGCACAGGTAGTCAGATGCAGCAAAAAAGTTTATCCAGAAAACTGCTGACCAAAGTTTTGTCGGTTTATTTTATTTTAACTTTTGTCGTCACCGTGGGTCAGATTGTCGCCGAGTACTTTAATACCAAAAACCATATCAACGGCGAGCTTTCTACCTTACAACAAACCATTTCCGGCAGCTTAACCCGCGCCATCTGGGAGCTGAATACAACTCAGGCACTTATTATTGCGGACGGCTTACTGGCCATACCTTCAATTGAAGGCATTATAGTGCGGGATGACAGCGGCGCAGTGATCACTCAGCTGGGCCAGTATGTCGACATCAGCGAAAGGTACAGTAATCAACTGGTCAAAGAAGGGGTGAGACTGACGGAACAACAATCCGGCCTCTTTGGTTATACCTTTCCGCTGATTTTTGAATTTTCCGGTCGCGCCACTCAGGTGGGTGATGTCACCTTGTTTTCCAGCCGCACTATAGTGCTGGACAGAATTAAAGTGGGTATCTATTTCCTGATTGGCAATGCCCTGCTCAAAACCACCTTTTTGATTATTTTGTTTTTAATTGCCTTTCGTAAACAACTCACGCTTCCGTTGGCAGAGCTGACCCAGCAGATTGAAGAGCTGGAACTGGATAACCTGGAAGGCGCCAAAGTCGAAATTCAGCACGGCGATACCAACGAACTGAGCGTGATGGCCGATGCTTTTAACCGCCTGATCGCCAGGGTGCAAGACTACAAAGGTCAGCTGGAAAACACTCAGAAGCAGTTGCTGCAGTCCAATGAAAAACTGGACCAGCACAACCTAATTCTGGAGCAGGAAGTGGCGCGCAAAACCTCAGGCCTTAGTCAGGCGATGATGGACTTGCAACAACAAAAGCAAGAGCTTGAAGTGAAACAACAGGCTTTGCGGGAAGAAATTGAACGCCGCCGCCACACTGAAGAAGCTTTGCGCAGTAAACAAACTGAACTGGAAAAACTGGTGAATGACTTGCGTCAGGCACAAGACCGGCTGGTGCAATCGGAAAAAATGGCCGCTTTGGGTGGCCTGGTGGCCGGCATCACCCACGAAGTGAATACCCCTGTGGGTATTGGCGTGACAGCAACCAGTTTCCTAGCAGAAAAACTATCAGCGCTTGAACATGCTTATCAGGAAAAAAGCCTGTCGCCAAAAGCGCTGGAGCACTTTATTGAAGAAGCCAAACAAGGCACTGAACTTCTCAACACCAACCTTGTCCGCGCTTCAGAGCTCATTGCCAGCTTCAAACAGATTGCCGTTGACCAAACCAGCGAAGCCATCCGCACTATTCAGCTGCATGAATACCTCAACGAAATTATCCGCAGTCTGCAGCCGCATTTTAAAAAGACTAAACATCATATTGAAGTGAATTGCCCGGAGAACCTGACTTTAAGTTGCCCTGCCGGCGCAATTTCACAAATTTTCACTAACCTGCTGATGAATTCGTTGATCCACGGTTTTGAAGATATCAACGAAGGCAATATTAATATTACTGTGGTGGATGAAGGCAATGTGGTGGACATTAACTACGCCGATAACGGTAAAGGTCTGACGGCGGAACAACTGGAAAAACTGTTCCACCCGTTTTTTACCACTAAAAGAGATCAAGGCGGCAGTGGCCTGGGTACTCACATTACCTACAACCTGGTTCGCCAGACCTTAGGCGGAAGCATTCAGGTGAAAAGCGAACCAGGTCATGGACTTGCTTATCATATCCGCTTCCCTAAAGTGTTAAAACGCTAAGCCGGACAGCAATGGCGACACATTCCGCCATTGCTGTAATCTTCAGCATGCAAGTTGTTATGCCCCATCTGCCGGTTGTGCGCTGCTCTGTTACAGGTATACTGGTTTTTTTACCAGGATCTGTTGTGAAGTGAGTTATGTGGTTTAAAAATCTGCGTGTTTATAAAATTACCGAAACCTTAAATCTGGAACCTGAAGCACTGGAACGTGCATTACAAGAGCATAAATTCAGCCCTTGTACCGGCCAGGAAGCCGTTAAAATGGGTTTTACTTTCCCTTTGCACCACAGCATCAAGCAATATCATCATCAGCAAGGGCATTTGCATTTATTTGCCGTAAAACGCCAGGAAAAGGTGTTACCGGCTGCAGTGGTGAATGAAGAACTGCAACCGAAAATTGATGCGCTGGAAGCCGAAAAAGGCCGTCCGCTTGGCCGCAAAGAAAAAAATGCGTTAAAAGAAGAGCTGATCCAGATGCTGTTGCCACGGGCTTTTAGCCGCTCTAGCGTCACCACAGCCCTTTATGATGCACAAAATCAGTGGTTTATCGTTAATAGCAGCTCTGCAGGCCGAGCTGAAGACGTCTTAAGTTTGTTACGTAAAGCTTTAGGTTCTTTGCCTGCCCTGCCATGGATTGACCAGAATCAGCTGAATCTGGCATTGCAACAATGGCTCACCAATGCCGGCCTACCACAGGGTTTTGTGCTCGGCAACGAAGCTGAGCTGAAAGCGCCGGACGAAGAAGGTGCCAAAG
>JAYRUI010000167.1:0-6443 GCA_041919175.1 Rheinheimera sp.
ATGACGCGCACTGAGCTTGCCGGTACGCCTTGCAGGGTATCGGCAAATTGTTTCAGCACTAAAAGGCCACGGTTCATCGCCTCTTCGCTCAGCATCTGCTGTTCGTCCAGACCATCAGCCAGCTGAACTTTTTGTTTTTCCCGGTGCAATAGCTGTAAAGCGCCATCAATGATACGTGCTATCACCAGATGAAAGCTGTTGGAGCCTAAATCAACGGCCGCAATAAGTTCGGCCGCAGACACTGCGCTGGGAGTTAACTGAGTCATGGTTCTGCCTGAATCGTCGGACCAAATTGCTGGCTGGCCAGATAATCATAAATGGCCTGCTGCGAGCGGATGTTCTTTTTATTGCCCCGTTTGACGTAGGCATTTTGCTGAGACTGGTCAATGATACGGGCTTTCACGTTGTCATGCCATTGCAAATCAAGGATTGTCATAATTTGCTGTTTAATGCGGGAGTCATAAATAGGCACACCCACTTCCACCCGCTGGTCAATATTGCGGGTCATCCAGTCGGCTGACGACAGGTATAAATCGATGTCACCGCCATTGTGGAACTGATACACCCGCGCGTGCTCGAGGTAGCGGTCCAGTACGCTAATTACTTTAATATTGTGACTTTTGCCCGCAATGCCTGGCACTAAAGAGCACATACCGCGGATGATCATGCGGATCTTTACCCCGGCCTGACTGGCTTTATAGAGTAAATCCACAATGTCATTGTCGACCAGGTTATTAATTTTCAGCAGAATTTCCGCTTTGCGGCCACTGACGGCAAAGTCGATTTCGCGCTGAATAAGCGCCGTTAACTTAGTACGGCTCCAGGTAGGGGAGACGATTAAGTGGTTAAATTGAAACGGTTTGTAGCTGTATTCAATAAACTCAAACACCTGATCCACTTCATCACAGACTTCCGGGTGACAGGTGAATAAACTCATATCGGTATAAATACGGGCGGTTTTTTCATTAAAGTTGCCGGTGCCGATATGGGCGTATTTCACCACTTTGCCTTTTTCCTGCCGACTAATCAGGCAAAGTTTGGAGTGAATTTTTAAGGTGGTGAGGCCAAATACCACCTGAATGCCGGCTTGCGTCATGCGTCTGGCCCAGTGGATATTGTTCTCTTCGTCAAAGCGGGCTTTGAGCTCAACCACCACGGTGACTTTTTTACCGTTGCGCACAGCATCCAGCAACGAATGAATAACCCGCGAATTTTTCGCCACCCGGTACATCGTCATTTTGATGGCGGTGACTTTAGGGTCGAAAGACGCTTGCCGTACCCATTCAGTAAAATAAGTAAAGTTGTGATAGGGGTAATGCAACAACACATCGTTGCTGCGGATGGCATCAAAAGTGGTGGTGTGCTGCTCAAAATCCGGGCTTGGCAAAGGCGGCAGTGGTGGATATTCCAGACTGGCGTGGCCAATATTCGGGAAGCTGATAAAGTCTTTAAAATTGCGGTAACGTGAACCCGGGATCAATGAGTCAAAAGAGCTGGCACCCAGCTGCTTTTTCAGAATTTTCAGCATATGTTCCGGCATCGTCGCGTCATACACCAGCCGCACCGGCTCAGATTCCAGTCGCTGACGAATACCTCTGGACATTTTATCCAGCAGGCTTTGGTCCAGCGTGTCACTTAAGTTGTATTCGGCGTCTTTGGTGAGTTTTAACGAAAAGGCCTGAATGTCACAAAATTCAAAAAAACCACGGAATAAGTCGTGCAGGCAATGGATGATTAAATCATCCAGCATCATAAACTGGTGACGGTAACGACCACGTTTTTTGGTTTTGTTTAAATAAATCGGCAGTTCAATAAAACGCGACACTTCTTCGGTCGGCACCTGCACTATAGCGTATTCGGCTTTATTGGCGCCTGTCATTTCCACCATCAGATAAGTGGCGTTGTCTTCAAGCCGTTTTGACAACTTTAAATCTTCGTTCGACAGCAGAATAGGGGAAATATGCCGAAGCACCCGCTCGCGGAAATAAGTGCGCACCCAGGCCGACTGCGATTCATTGAGCTTATGCTGGTCGATAAACTCAATATTGTGTTTGCGCAGTTCCAGCAACAAAGTTTGATAAATGCCGTTAAATTTATCGCCCAAACGCAACACCTGACGTTGGATATCTAACATCAGCTGTTCGGCATCTTCTTCATCTGCCTGATATTTTTTTAATAAAATTCGTCTTTTAACGTCTGCAACCCGCACACGATAAAACTCGTCCATATTATTGGAATAAATGCCTAAAAATCTCAGACGTTCTATCAGCGGATTACGTTCATCGGCCGCTTCTTGCAGCACGCGTTCATTAAAAGCTAACCAGCTCAATTCTTTGGGGAAATAATGCAATTCAGTCACTGTCTGTTGTTGTGCATTCATAGCGCTACCATCATCCGGAGGAGTTCCGGCACTCTATGGCAATTTGATGAAGGATTTATGAACAAGATAGCCGCTCAGGGCTATCTTGTCTTTTGTATTGCTGTATTAATGCAGATTTTCGACGTCAACCACCACATCAGAGGCGATAGCTTCCAAAGCGCGAACCACTTCTTCTTTATTTAAGCCTTCCGGCAATTCAACAGTGGCAATAGCATTAAACAGCGGCACACCCCAGTTAGGTGCACTTTGTTTCGAGCTTTCAAAATGGATGATGTTGGTGCCTTTATGTTTAATCACCGAGGACAGCTCGCGCACTATGCCGGGGCGGTCGTTGCCGGTGATCACAAACTTCAGCAGCTGGTGTTCATTCACTTTGGAGTCAATACCCTGATGAATTTTGATATCCAGCCCTTCGATTGCTTCCAGCGCCTGTGTCAGTTCAGCTGCATGCTCAGGCGCCACCTCAACTTGTAAAATGCCCGCGAAATAACCGCCCAGATGGCTAAGGTTACTGGCGGTCCAGTTGCCATGATGACCATTAATCACTGTGGCTAACTGTTCAACTAAACCTGCTTTATCTTTACCAATCAGTGTCAGAACCAACTGCTTCATAGCGCAATTCCTTGTTGTTATGTCGTACATCATTCACAAACTTGTTGTTGTAGTTTTAACTGCTTAGCGCTGGTATGTCCAGCAAATGACAGCGCTGTTGGTCGCAAACAGACACCTGTTTTTCAGTAAGCGGAAACTATAGCCGTTCACATTAAAAAAACAATATTGTTGCTATTGGCAGAGCAGGCATAAAAAACTCATCGTCATAATAGTGTCATATAAAATACTTATGATTGTCACATTGCTTTTTTAAGATGACGTTGAACCGAACCAAGGGCGACTGCCTGATTTCGACAATAGAGGACAGCACAGTGAAAGCTTTGAATATGTTAACTACCGCAACTCTGGTTGCAGCTACTTTATCGTTCAGCGTTGCGGCCAGCACTAAGGTCGACCCTTTGCTGCCGGAATATCAAAAAGCCAGTGGCGTGTCGGGCAATATTTCCAGTATTGGTTCTGACACCTTAAACAACCTGATGACTTTGTGGGCCGAGGATTACCGCAAGGTGTATCCAAACGTCAATATTCAAATTCAGGGTGCAGGTTCTTCAACAGCGCCAACAGCGTTAACCGAAGGTACATCAAACTTTGGTCCTATGAGCCGCGCGATGAAACCTTCTGAAGTTCAGGCTTTTGAAGCGAAATATGGTTACAAACCAACAGCTGTACCTGTTGCTATCGACTTGCTGGCTGTGTATGTCAATAAAGACAACCCGGTTAAAGGTTTAACTATTGCCGAAGTGGACGCCATTTTCTCTGCAACCCGTCGTTGTGCTTATAAAGAAGATGTCACCCGTTGGGGTCAGCTGGGTTTAACAGGCGCCTGGGCCAACCGCGATTTCACGGTCTACAGCCGTAACGCTGTATCTGGTACTTATGGTTATTTTAAAGAACATGCCTTATGTAATGGCGATTTTAAAGCCAGCATCAACGAACAACCTGGTTCTGCTTCAGTAGTGCAGGGCGTCAGCGAGTCGATTAACGGTATCGGTTATTCAGGCATCGGTTATATCACTTCAGGCGTACGTGCTTTACCTCTGGCGAAAAAAGCCGGTGAGCCTTTTGTTGAGCCAACAGCTGAACACGCTTTAGATGGTAAATACCCGCTGTCGCGTTTCCTCTACGTTTATGTCAACAAACACCCAAACAAAGAGTTAGCGCCAATGGAGCGTGAGTTCGTCAAGATGGTGTTGTCTAAACGTGGTCAGGAAATTGTGGTACGTGACGGTTATGTGCCAGTGCCAAACAAAGTTGCTGCCAAAGTACTGGCCGAGCTTGGCATTAAATAACTAAAACGTTGCACCGCTTTCTGCCCTTGCTTGTGCAAAAGGAAGAAAACGGAAGATAACAACAAAGGCGCCTTCTGGCGCCTTTGTTGTTTGTGCTGTAGCCGCTACATTGCGGCCTGAAGTGGAGAGTGGAATTCATGCCTGCCTTGAGGCATCTCGTTGTTTTAATGGAATAAAGGTGGTGGTATCAAGGTTTTCTAAGCAAAAATAACCCTGGTTTTTAGCAGGTTTTCTGACATTTTTGTGTCAGATGTATGACAAAAATGCTTGATGTAATATTTCTGACATATTCCTGCTCTATAGTTTGCAGCATCCTAAAGTCAGAAGTGGATGTGCAATAATGCAACCTAACCAAGCCAGTTCAACCACCACAACGCAGTCCGGCATTCAGTCGTTATTGCCCAGTGGTGAGCGCCGCGCCCGGTTACGCCGTTGGCGTAGTCTGAAAGATCAAATGTCCCGTTATGGCATCGCCTTTGCCGGTATCAGTGTGGTACTGGCTTTTACCACTATTTTTGTTTACCTGTTTTCTGAAGTAGGGCCGATTTTTTCCTCGGCCTCTATCGAGCAGAAACAGACTTACCAAAGCCCCGAAAAAGAACCCCTTTTTGCCAATCTGGAGCGTTATGGTGAAGTGGGTCTGGTTGCAGATAAAAATGGTGAATTGCAGTTTTTTAATGCACAAACCGGTGTCGTCAATCAAAAACTGCAACTGGCATTGCCTCAGGGCGCGACTATTAGCAGCTTTTCCCGCGGTGAACCACGCTCGGGCATTATTGCTTTTGGTTTATCCAACGGTCAGGTGCTGGTTGCAAAACACGAATACAACTTAAGTTACCCGAACGATAAAAGGCAGATAGTGCCGGTGGTGACTTATCCACTGGGTGAAGCGCCACTGCAGCTGGATGCCAAACAGCAGGCCATTTTGTCGCTGGCCGTGCAGGAAGGCCCGTCAGGCACGGCTATTACCGCTTTTACTGCCGATGGCCGCTTGTCGTACAACCTGTTTGAGGCCAAAACCGAGTTTTTAACCGGCGAAACGACCCTGGAACGCAGTGAATATCAGTTGCCGGACGCGCCAAAAACAGTGTTAAAAATGCTGGTGGATACCACCTTACAAAACCTGTTTGTGGCCGACACCCAGGGCAATATTCATTATTACGACATTCGTCAGCCGGCTTCGGCCCGTTATGTTGAAGCCATCAGCGCGGCCAAATCCGGCCAAACTGTCACTGCTTTAGAGTTCCTTGTTGGTTCAGTGTCGCTGATTGCCGGCAGCAGTGACGGTTCACTCAGCCAGTGGTTTTTAGTGCGCGATGAACACAATAACTTTCACTTAAAACATATCCGTGATTTTGAGCAACACCCTGCGGCCATAGTTCAGATTGAACCTGAATATTCACGCAAAGGCTTTATGGCCATTGATGCCAAAGGCTCTGTGGGCATCCATTACGGCACTTCAGCCCGCACTTTAATGCTGGAGCCTTTGGGTGATGATCTGCAACCTGCGCGTATTGCCATTTCACCCATCAACCAGAGTTTCCTGGCTTTTGATAAAAACGGCAGCATTGTGCATTTTGCGCTCGACAACGCCCATCCGGACGTAAGCTGGAAAGCGATGTGGAATGAAGTCTGGTATGAAGGCCGTGCTGAAAAAGACTATATCTGGCAGGCATCTTCCGGCTCTGATGAATTTGAAGCCAAAATGAGTTTAGTGCCGCTGTCATTGGGCACTTTAAAAGCCGCCTTTTTTGCCATGCTGTTTGCCACACCGCTGGCGCTGATGGGCGCACTGTACACCGCTTATTTTATGGCGCCTGCGCTGCGCGGCAAAGTAAAGCCAACCATTGAAGTGATGGAGGCATTGCCGACAGTGATCCTGGGCTTTTTAGCCGGTCTGTGGCTGGCGCCTTTTATCGAGTCTTATTTAAGTGCGGTGTTTTCTATTTTACTGCTGCTGCCGGTGATGATGATTGTCACTGCTTATGTATGGCGTTATGCACCGGAAAAACTGCGTTTGGCGCTCGGCAACGGTTATGAAGTGCTGGTGCTTATCCCGGTGATTGTTGCGCTGATTTATGGTTGCGTGCAGGCAAGTCCGGTGATTGATCAGCTGTTTTTCGAAGGTAATTTGCGCCAGTGGTTAACTGACAACGGTATTA
>JAYRUI010000168.1:0-6432 GCA_041919175.1 Rheinheimera sp.
ACACCGTTAAATTTATTAATAAGCTTTGAGTTGAGATCACGGGCGCGGCTTGAGATCAAAATTTTGTTGTCCTGGGTAAGCAATTGATCTGTCACGTCAAATAAAGCCTGACCTTCCATGCCTTCACGCAAGCTGCGTTTACAAATCACGATCAGCACCGCAGCTTCAATCACCACGTACAAAGCGTGGATCAGGACAATAGTCAGATTGGCGTCTTGTTGTGGCACCAGATAAACCGCAGCCCCACCAAATTGCAAATACATAAACAACAGATGATGCACGGCAATAGTGACAGCAGCTGCCAGAATCACTTTCCAGCAGCGAAACGCAATCAGCACGGCCAGCAACACAAAAATGCCAAAATGCAGTTCGGTTTTACCCATCGACTGGTGAATATGCAAAGCGCTGAAAAACATAAAGCTGACACCATAGCTCAGCCGTGGCAGCAGTTGATCACCAAAAGTGCGGTACAACAGATAGGGCACCAGCGCCGACGGAATACCAACCAGCAATGCCGGCCACCAGCTTTGATGCAGGCTTGCCAGCAGTAAGGCTAAAACCAATAAAGCCAGATTCACCAGATTGGCAATAAAAAACGCCTGGGCACGAAATGCAAGCTGGAAAGATGTCATGAAAACCTCAATAGATCCAAAGCATGTGAAGGGAGTACAGCCCTGTTTTGGCGAAATCAGCACAGGCGCTGACCATTACGGATCTATTTTAGTTCTGGATCTCCATTGTGCTTTGTTTTAAATCAAGTAGGGTGACATCTGAAGATGGATGACTCGGTGTTGGTTGGCTGAATGCCAGCTGCAGTGGCGAGCTTGCCTGCATACAACAACTTAAAATTTCATTGCCGGCAATGGCAAATTCCGGCGCGAGCACTGTTTTGCAGCTGCCGCTAAGCAAAGTTAACCGGCACTGGCCACAAGAACCTCCCCGGCAATCATAAGGCACTTTGACGCCGGCACTTAACAAGGCGTCCAGCACTGAGCTTTGCCCCAGGCTTGAGGCCGTTTTACCATCCAGTTCAATGGCAAAGTTGTCCTGGCTGTGGGCGGCGCTGAAAAGTTCATGGTAACAGTGTTTCACGCCGGCAGCGTGCAGTTGCTGCTCCAGCTCCGCTACCATGGCTGCATTGGCACAAAGGTAAAATTCGGATTGTTGATCAACATGTTGTAATAGCAAAGCTGCATTGATGCGACCCGACCGTCCTTGCCAGTCTGAGTCTGGCTGACTTAACACTGGCACAAAAGTGAAGCCGGGCAAACGCCGTAGCAGGGGGGCAAACAACAAATCCCGGGCAGTTCTCGCCTGATACCAAAGCTGTACTGCGCGGCGCTGGCGCAAAGCAGCAAACACCATCGACAACAGCGGGGTAACACCAATACCACCCGCCACCAACACCACAGGTTTTACTGAAGCAGGCCAGAGCCATAATCTCAGCGAAAGCAGCAGCGGTTGTCGAAGCACAAAATGGCCTTTGGGCCAGCTGCATACCAGACTATCACCAGCTTTTAGCTGTAAAAACAGGCTCTGGCTTAAGCGGCCTTGTGGCTCTGCTTTAATGGCCAGCCGATAATAACGGCGCTGCGCACAGTCGCTCAGTAACGAATAAGCACGGCTGACTGTTTTGCCTTGTTGATCGAAAGCGCTGACTAATAAATGCTGGCCTGCTTTGGCGCGGGGCAATAACCGGCCTTCTGGGTGACGCAACCAGATTTTGATGATCTGACCCTGACGGCGCACCCGGCTGACTTGTAGTTGCTGTTGCTGACGCGCTCTGTGTTGTTGCACGCGGCGCGTTAAACCATCCAGCACGCCATAAAGCAGATAAGCGCCAAGCAGCAGAATCACAAGATATAAAGGCAGTTGGGCTGGCATAAAGATCCCCGGAACAAAAACGGCTTTATTGTACCTGAATAGCTCGATGTTGCAATTGAGAATTGTTATTATCTTTGTGGTGTGAGTACTTGCTTACTCTGCAGGCTTTGTAAAACAATAAAAAACGCTATGGGCTTGATGCACAGATGGCAGCTGATGGCTTGCGCTTACCACAGATGATCGTCAGCTGGTTTTGTTTTGAAGTAAGGCATAGGGTGCTGCACATCAGTCGGAATCCCGGTTTGTGCTGACTCCTGCCACAGGTTGTTTAAACGATCTCATTGATTTTTATCAATAAATGGATCCAGTTGCCATCCAGCAACAGATCGATCCAGCACTAAAACGCCCTTTGCTACCCCTGGCAGCAGCGGCAGTATTTGTATCAGCGGCTGCGGTTTTTCGTGGCATAAAACGGGATCCGCCGCCTGCTGATCCCCCTTGCAATGGCCTTTGCCAGCATCAGGTTACGCGTGACCAGATCGACCTTGTTTGCACATTCTTCCCACTTTTTACCACTTTTTTTGCCAGTTCAGCGCCAAGCCGCGCCGTTATTGGATCTTTATCGATCACAGAAGTGGGGTTTTACCTTGACAATGCCGAATTCGACGCCCTAAACTGTATCATTGTGGAGATTAGTGGGTAATTGTGGATCTTCTCGGGATCTAATTACAACAAAGTGGGATCAACATGTTTCGTGGATCATTTGCTCTAAGCCTGGATGACAAAGGCCGGTTGACGCTGCCAACGCGTTACCGCGATAGCCTATTGTCTGAAAATGGCGGTGCGCTGATCTGCACTATTGATCACAAAGATCCCTGCCTGCTGCTGTACCCGCTGTCTGAGTGGGAAGAAATTGAAGAGAAGCTGAAAAAGCTGTCGAGCTTTAATCCACAGGAACAACGCCTGAAAAGGTTGTTATTGGGCCATGCCACCGACTGTGACATGGACAAAAACGGCCGTATTTTATTGCCAGCCACTTTGCGTGAACATGCACATTTAACCAAAAGCCTGCGTTTGGTTGGTCAGCTCAACAAATTTGAGATCTGGGACGAAGAAACCTGGCACCGCCGTGTTGCAGAAGATATGGCGGTTGAACAGGAAATGGCTGTGGCTGGTGACGCCGAATTATCTGAACGTTTACAGGACCTTTCATTGTGACAACAGAGCAAGCACATATTTCCGTCTTGCTGAACGAAGCAATCGACGGTCTGAATATTCAAGCCGATGGCATCTATATGGATGGCACTTTTGGCAGGGGAGGGCACAGCAGTGTCATCCTGAGTAAATTGTCGGCCAAAGGCCGTTTATTTGCTATCGACCGCGACCCGCAAGCCATTGCTGCAGCTCAGAAATTTGCTGATGATAGCCGTTTTCATATCAGTCACAGTGCTTTTGCTGAACTGGCAACAGTGGCACAGCAACAAGGCATCAGCGGTCAGGTTGACGGTATTCTGCTGGATTTAGGGGTGTCCTCACCTCAGCTTGACGATGCCGACCGTGGTTTTAGTTTTATGCGTGATGGTCCGCTCGATATGCGGATGGACCCAACCTCCGGTATTTCCGCCGCCCAGTGGCTGGCCAAAGCCGATGTGGAAGACATTACTTTTGTGCTGCGTGAGTACGGCGAAGAAAAATTCGCCTGGAAAATTGCCAACGCTATTGTGAATAGCCGCGACACGCAGCCGTTAACCCGCACCAGCGAGCTGGCGGCTTTAATAGCGGCAACAGCGCCTAAAAGTTTTAAAGAGAAAAAACACCCGGCCACCCGCAGTTTTCAGGCCATTCGCATTTATATCAACAGTGAGCTGGAGCAGGTAAAAACTGCGCTGGACGCTGCACTTGCCGTATTAAAACCGGGTGGACGGCTGGCGGTGATCAGCTTCCATTCGCTGGAAGACCGCTTAGTCAAACAGTTTATGCGTCAGCACAGCAAACCGACCCCGGTGCCAAAAGGTTTGCCGCTGACGGAAGATCAGTTGCGCCAGCATTTACCGCTGAAACTGATTGGCAAAGCCATTATGCCTTCTGATGCCGAACTCGCTGTCAATCCAAGAGCGCGCAGTGCTGTGCTTCGCGTTGCGGAGAAACAGGCCAAATGAGCAGCATCAAACTCAACAGATTGATTTTGCAGGATATCTTCGATCACAAACTCGTGCTGATCATGCTGGTGCTTGCAATAGGATCGGCGCTTGCCGTGGTGGAATTTACCCACTTAAACCGGCAGCTCACCATCAATCAGGACAAATTATTTCAACAACGCGATGCGCTGGAAATGGAATGGCGCAATTTACTGGTAGAACAACGGGCTTTGTCAGAACACAGCCGGGTTGAAGAGCTGGCACAACAGCAGCTCCAGATGGTTCGACCAATGGGTCAGCAGGACATAGTGGTAAACGAACCATGAGCAGAACAACAAAACAAGCCAAAAACCGTAAACATCCGACAGTGATCAGCTGGCGTTTTGCTTTTGTGGTATTGACCTTGTCGGCGGTATTTTTTGGTCTGGTGGCCCGTGCTGCTTATTTGCAGGTGATAGACCCTGACATGCTGGTAGAGCAAGGTGACAGACGTTCGTTGCGGGTGAAATCTGACGAAGTGTTGCGTGGCATGATTTTAGACCGCAACGGCGAAGAGCTGGCGGTCAGCGTGCCGGTAGAGTCTGTGTATGCTGATTCTAAAGTGGTGATGCAAGCCAACGCTAAAAATGATAGCCGCCGCTGGCATGCGCTGGCGGAAATGCTGCAAATAAAACCGGAAGAGTTGACGCAGAAAATCGCCACAGATCCGAAAAAACGTTATGTCTATTTGCAGCGTCACGCCAGTCCGGCCACTGTGGATTACATCCGCAAGTTAAAAATTCCCGGCATTTATTTTAAGCAGGAATCACGGCGTTATTACCCGTCCGGTGAAGTTGCAGCGCATATTCTTGGTTTTACCAATGTCGACGACCATGGTGTAGAAGGTGTGGAACGTCAGTTTGATCAACTGCTCAAAGGCACCGCCGGTCGTAAAGTCATTCGTAAAGACGCCAAAGGCCGTGAAATTGAAGTGCTGGAGCAAACAGACGCGACTGCATCACGCAATTTGCAACTCAGTATTGACCAGCGCATTCAGGCGGTGGCTTACCGTGAATTGAAAAAAGCGGTGCTGACTTTTGGTGCCACTTCAGGTTCTGTGGTGGTGGTTGATGTTCACACCGGTGAAGTGCTGGCCATGGTGAACAGCCCTTCTTACAACCCGAATAATAAAAAAGGCACGGCCATTCACAAGTTCCGTAACCGTGCTATTACCGACACTTTTGAGCCTGGCTCGACAATCAAACCTTTACCTGTATTGGCAGCGCTGGAAAACGGCACTGCGGATCTGAATACCATTATTCCAACAGGGTATGGCCCCATTATGGTGGGTGGTGGCCGGGTGCAGGACGTGACAGGCAATGGCGACCTGGATTTAAAAGGTATTATCCGCCGCTCCAGTAACATAGGTGTGACCCGTCTGGCGCTGAATATGCCCCACGAAGACTTATTAAAACTGTATTACAACATGGGTCTGGGTGAAGACACAGGTTTAGGTCTGTTAGGTGAAAGCGCTGGTCAGCTGCGTGAACGTGCCCGCTGGTCTGAACATGAAAGAGCCACTTTGTCTTTTGGTTACGGTTTATCAGTGACCGCTGTGCAGTTGGCGCGCATTTACGCCGCCATTGGTAACGGTGGCACAGTGCGGCCTTTAACAATTTTAAAAACTGACAATCCACCACCGGGTGAGCGGGTCATTGCAGAACACAACGCCGACGCTATGGTGGAAATGTTAGAAGCCGTGACTGAAAAACGCGGCACAGCAACCCGCGCCAAAGTGCCTGGTTACAGAGTTGGCGGTAAAACAGGGACTGCGAAAAAAGCCATTGCCGGTGGTTATGGTGATGATTACATCGGCTCTTTTGCCGGCATAGGCCCTATTTCACAACCCAGGTTGGCTTGTGTCGTGATTATTAATGAACCCAGTGGTGATTATTACGGGGGTGGTGAAGTGGCGGCACCTGTGTTTAGTGCCGTAATGGGCGCAGCGATGCAGCTGCTCAACTTACCGCCAGACGGCAATGACAGCCGCATCACTAAAGTGGCCGGAGGTCCCGATGCAGGTTAACCGGTTAGAACAATGGTTATCTCCATTAAAAGCGACTGTCGAAGGACAGTCGCTTTGTGCGTTAGAAAACAGGCCGGAAATTACCGCAACAGCAAGCTTGTGTGTCAACAGTCAGCAGCTGAAAGCCGGTGATGTTTTTCTGGCCATTCCCGGTGTTTCCGGCCATGGCAACAGGTTTATTGAAACTGCTTTGTTGCAAGGTGCAGCTTTGGTACTGACCAATGAATTGCTGCCGGAGCAGGCGGTGTTGCAACAAGACCCGCGGGTGTTGGTTTGGCCTGGGTTAACCAGCCAGTTAGCAGAAGTTGTCAGCAGTTTTTATCAGCACAGTCCCGAACATTTAAAACTGGTGGGCATTACAGGCACCAACGGCAAATCCAGCACCGCAATTTTTGTCAATCAGTT
>JAYRUI010000169.1:0-6430 GCA_041919175.1 Rheinheimera sp.
GCAGTGCAGGTGCCTTACCTGATGCTGGCAACAGCTTTATTAGTGCTGGCGGTTGTTTTTGCAATATTAAAACTGCCAAAAGTAACAGAGCATCATCAAACTGAAGTTGCAGATGCCAACCCTGGTTCTGCATGGCAATACAGCCATTTGATGTTGGGTGCTTTGGGTATTTTTGTCTACGTGGGTGGTGAAGTGGCCATCGGTAGTTTTCTGGTGAATTTCCTCGGTGAACCGGATATTGCCGGTTTAGCTGAAGCTGATGCTGCCAAATACATCAGTTACTACTGGGGTGGCGCTTTAGTTGGCCGGGTGATTGGTGCTTTAGTGATGCAAAAAATTGCAGCAGGTAAAGTGTTGGCCTTTAACGCTATTGCCGCTGCGGTATTAGTGCTGCTGGCAATGACGGGCTCTGGTGCTCTGGCGATGTGGGCCATTCTGGCTGTAGGTTTATTTAACTCTATTATGTTCCCAACCATTTTTAGTCTGGCGGTGACCGGCCTTGGTAAATATACCAGTCAGGGCAGTGGTGTTTTGTGTCTGGCGATTGTCGGTGGCGCTATAGTGCCGCTGCTGCAAGGTGTGCTGGCCGATACCATTGGTCTGCAGCTGTCCTTTATTCTGCCGGTGTTTTGTTATGCCTATATTTGCTTTTATGGTTTAAAAGGCTCAGTACCAAAAAACTAAGCAGCATTTATAGCTAACACATAAGCCAATAAAAAACCGCCATCAGGCGGTTTTTTATTGGCTATTTAGATGCTATCACTCAGTGGCAGGTGCTGGCTCTGCTTCGCCGAGATAACGTTGTTTTTTGCCGGGTTTCAGCATGGTTAAATCCACCAGCACCAGGCCATCCACACAATCGGCAAAATCCGGGTCCACCCCAAAAGCTAAAAACTGCACACCACCGGGTTCGGCAATTTCGCTGTATTGTTTATAAAGTGTCGGCACGTTCAGCCCCATATGCGCCAGCAAATGTTTCAGCTGGGTAAAGTCAGCCTGATAGTTATTGCCGCTAAAGTGTTGTTGCAGCTGCTCCAGCGTTTCAAAAGGCAGCTGATAGGGCAGATTAGGCACTGCACTGTCGTTTTCTTCACAAAAATACAAAGTGTAAAAATACACCAGCAAATCGCGGGCAGCTTTGGGGTACGCATTGGATAAACTGA
Organism: Rheinheimera sp.; assembly: GCA_041919175.1. Taxonomy (GTDB): domain Bacteria; phylum Pseudomonadota; class Gammaproteobacteria; order Enterobacterales; family Alteromonadaceae; genus Pararheinheimera. The sequence goes on from JAYRUI010000169.1 coordinate 1,164, forward strand.
CACCACCAAATAAATAACGGATCTGTGGCTGGCGTTTTAGATAAGCGCCAATGCCATACCATAAATAGTCGAGGCTACGTTTACCCCAGTATTTCGGTTGCACAAAACTGCGGCCAAGCTCCAGCCCCTGCGCCAGATAGGGAGTCATTTCGTCGCTAAAGCGGAATAACGAAGCGGTGTATAAACCTTCGATGCCATGTTCTGCAATCACCTTGGCGGTATTGGCAAAACGATAAGCACCAACAATTTCCAGCTCGTCCTTGTCCCATAAAATCAGCTGCTCGTAATAACTGTCAAAGCGGTCGATGTCGCGGCGCAAGCCACTGCCTTCACCCACAGCACGGAAGGCTATTTCACGCAGCCGGCCAATTTCGCGCAAAATAGGCGAGCTTAATGCCGATTGATACAGGTAAATTTGTTTACCATCCCCGGTTTCACCAAGCAATGGGCAGTTTTGTATGGCTTTTTTCAGCTCCAGCCTGTCTTCCGGGTGCGCAATGGCGGTTTGGGTTTTAAATAGTGGAGTTTTGTTTTTACCAAGCCGGTACAGATGTTTTTTAAAGAGTTTGACGCACGCCTGGGTTTCCAGCTGCAGCTGGGCAAAGCTGTCATAAGGAATAAGCTCACCCATACGGATACCAATGCTTTTATGTTTTTGTTTAAACATTTCCTGCACCAGCAGCATTGTCGCTAAAGGTTTGTACAGCATCGAAGCGCCATAAAACAGCGCCGAGTTGCGGGCGTCTATATACACCGGCAGTACCGGCGCTTTGGCGGTTTTGGCAAAACGTAAAAAACCGGCATGCCATTTACCGTCACGAATACCGTTGGGTTTAAGGCGGGACACTTCACCGGCCGGAAATACAATCACAGCACCTTCAGCAGCCAGATGCTGGCTAATACGGTCCAGACAACGTCTTTCAGTACCACCTTGCATGTTATTCACCGGCAACAACAGCTGATGCAGCGGTGTCACTGCGCTGAGCAGCTGGTTGGCGACCACTTTTACATCAGGTCGCACTTCATGCACCAATTTCACCAGCGCCAGCCCATCGAGTGAACCAATAGGGTGATTGGCAATAATCACCAGCCGGCCCTGAGTGGGAATACGTTCCAGCTCGTTGTCACGCACGGCATAACTAAAGTGAAAATATTGCAGCACCTGCTCAATAAACTCTATGCCTTGCAAATGCGGGTAACGCTGTGCAAATGCCGTAAATTCCTGCTCGTGTAACAGATGTTTTAACGCGCCTTTGACTGGTTTTTCCAGCCAGGGTTTTTGTTGTAACTGTGGCAGATGTTGTGCCACCACCTGATCAACGTTAATCATTGCCCACTCCGCTTTGCCGCTAACTTGCTTCAGGCTAAGCGTGCTGTATGACATAAAAGTCACAAATTTATGGCAGTTTGCTGAACATTTCGCCGGGCCAGTCAGAACTGTGCCGTGCTGGGCTTGCCGGAGCGTTGCGCAACTGAACTTGGGTGCTAGAATCGCGGCCGATAACAGACTGGACGCATTGTGTTGCTTTGTTAGAATGCGGTATTGGCCGAAGGAGTATATATGTCTATTGCCCTGGTGATCCCGGACCGCAAACTTGAGCAACTACAACAAAAACTGCAACAACAATTGCCCGGTGTTGCTGTTCAAATCTGGCCTGATATTCAAGCACCTGAAACGGTCAATTTTGCCGTGGTTTGGCGCCAGCCAGCACAGAGCCTGGCTGCTTTTAGCAATTTAAAAGCGCTGCAGTCTTTTGGCGCCGGCGTGGACAGCATTCTCTCAGATGTGACTTTGCCGGATGTGCCGTTGGCGCGTATCGTCGACCCGGATTTAACCAAATCCATGCTGAATTATCTGCATGGCGTGCTGCTGCATTATCAGCTGCGCTTAGATCAGTTTGAGCTTCAGCAACAAATGCAACAATGGAAAGCACGCAGCCCGCGCAAAATTCAGCAGATTTGTGTGTTGGGCCTGGGTGAGCTTGGTAAAGCGGCGGTGATGTATTTTCAGCAGCTTGGTTATCAGCTTTCTGGCTGGTCTGCCACAGCCAAACAAATTGCCGGTGTACATTGTTATGCCGGTGAGGCTGAATTTGCCCAGGCTGTGGCCGAGGCAGATTTGGTGATTTGTTTGTTGCCGCTGACAGCCCACACCGAAAATCTGCTGAATGATCAAAGGTTATCGATATTTAAAGCGGGCGCTATTCTGGTGAATGTAGCCAGAGGCGCTATAGTAGATGACCTGGCATTATTGCAACATCTGGACAGTGGCCAGCTGAATGCCGCTTGTCTGGATGTGTTTCGTACCGAACCTTTGCCGGCAGAACATCCGTTCTGGCAACATAAAGCAATCAAGCTAACCCCCCATATTTCTGCTGTGACCAATGCCGACACTGCGGTTTTGCAAATTGCTGAAAATTATCAAAGGGTGCAGGCTGGTTTACCCATGCTCAATCTGGTCGACAAACAACGAGGTTATTAATGGCTGCGTTTCAACTGGAAAAATACGATCATCTGGCGGTAATTACCCTCAACAGCGCGGAAAAACGCAATCTGTTGACACCCGAAAGTGCTTTGGCCATTGCCGAAGCTGTCAGTGCTTTACCAAAGGACCCAAATATCAAAGCTTTGGCGGTGACAGGCCGTAATGATTCATTTTGCTCAGGCGCAGATTTAGCGGCATTACAGCAGGCATCGCTGGGAGATGGTGAAGAACTTCAGCAAATTTATGCCGCTTTTACCTCAGTGGCGCATAGCCCTTTGCTGACTATTGCCTTGTTAAATGGCCCGGCTCTGGGCGCTGGTATGAATCTGGCGATGGCATGTGATATTCGCCTGGCCAGTGAGCAGGCCTGGTTTGAAAGCCGCTTTTTCCAGCTGGCGATTCACCCGGGTGGTGGTCACACCTGGTTATTGCCGCAACTTGTTGGCTGGCAACAAGCGGCAGCAATGATTTTTTGTGGTGAAAGATTATCGGCACAGCAGGCGTTGGATGCCGGTTTTATCAAAGAGTTATGGCCGGAAGAGCAGTTAATTACCCGGGCCAAACAACTGACAGCCGGGTTAAAATCGTTGCCAACAGAGCTGGTGCGGCAAACCAAAAATACCATGCTGGCGATGCGTCATTGTACCAGGCAGGATGACGCTGTTGCTTTTGAGTTCCGCCAACAATTTCATAGTTTACAACAGCCTGAAGCACAGCAGCACATTGCTGCTCTGATCGAAAAAATCAAAAGGAAGTTCTGAAGTTTTATGTCGTTAAAAAAAATTACCACCTGGTATCTGGATTATCAGGGGCCGCAATTGCAGTTGCCGCAGTGGCCACAAGATGTGGTGTTAACAGAAGCAGTATTGCCAAGTCCGGAGTTGAGTCAGTTTTTGTTTTGTGCTGTTGGGCATCATTGGCGTTGGTTTAGCCGGCTGAACTGGGATTATCAGCAATGGCTTGATTATGTCAGCTCGGCACAAGTGCGCACCTTTGTGTTGTATCAACAAGGCACACCGGCTGGTTTTGTTGAACTGCGTCAACATGACGACTTGAGTGTGGAGCTGAAGTTTTTTGGTTTGCTGCCTGCTTTTATCGGCAAAGGTTTAGGCAAATTACTGGCGCAGGCTGCTATAGCTCTGGCACAACAATGGCAGGCGAGCCGGGTCTGGGTGCATACTTGCACTGAAGATCACCCTTCTGCACTTAAAACCTACCAACAAGCCGGTTTTAGTATTGTGAACACGGAACAGCAGGACGAGGAAATGCCAACAGACTATGCCGAGTCGGCGTTAGCACGGCCTTATGTCTGGTCCAGACTGAAACATTTTCATACAGAATAACCAGAGCAAAAAAAACACAGCGGATGAAGCACTTAGCCGTGTTTCCCAGTTGTGTCCACAGAAAAAACTGTCTACACTGCTTGACGTGGAAGTTCAGTTGGTTTAGCGACTGATTTTTCAACTGATAAAAAAAATAACAATTGTAGAGGTTTGATTTATGAGTAAAGCGTCCAGTCGTGGTTTTGGCTTTACCGCAATCGCTATCCTGGTGATTTTGATGGCGTTATCGGCAGTATTGACCACAGCCGAGGCTTGCAACCTGTTTTAGGGCAAATTTTTAATTTGTCTTTGCTTTGTTAAAAACACCCTCAGCTGAGGGTGTTTTTATATATGGCAAATAAGATCGGTGTTGTTTAAACAAAAGGTGCTGATTTGATGCGAAAGAGCCAGGTCAGCGTTTTTGATGTCTTTCGCGGTTTTCCCTTTTTTGTTCTGAGTTTTTTTGCAGCAATACATAAGTGGCTGCTGAGCTACCATGAATTTTTTGTGCGCTATGGCAAGCCAGTACTTCCGGAATTTGTTGTAACCACTTAAAACAATAACTTTTTAAAATGGCCGGGTGTGGTTTGCTGTCACGCCCCATACCATGATGCACCAGCAAAGTTCGGATGCCTCGCAGATGGCAGTCAGCGACAAACTCAAATAATGCCCTGCGGGCTTCGGTCAGATTTTTGCCGAGCAGCATCAGGGTTGCATCCACCTGATATTTACCAAGTCGCAGATTTTTATACACACCTTCCTGCACACCATCTTTTTTGTAAGCCAGCACCTGGTCGGGTTCAACCAGATCAACATATTCCATGCTCAGATAATTGGCGTCGTATTCAGGTTCTAATTCCGCAGCTTTGCGTCTGGCCAACTGAGCCAGAGTGGGGGCGTGCTCGCCATTTTCATCGCTTAAAACATCGGCTTTGAGCGGTTTTACGTCAGCCATTTCCTGTAAAAACAACTCGAGATCATCAGTGGCCATAGCGGTCTTCCTGTCTTCAATATGGGCGGATTATAACGGCAGCGGCCGGACAAACAAAGTTGCTTAGAATTGTTCCGTTCACTGATGTGCAAATGGCAGTTACAGCCTTTGTCGTCGCGCTCTGGCTGAATTTGCGCTGCTTGTTTTTTGCTCTACACTCACAACTAATACGCATCTAATTTAGGAGTTTCAGATGTTACCGGGCCCTTTATATGAAGCTTTACCTTATGGCTATATGGCGGTAGGTACAACAGCTGTGGTGTTGACCCCGGGTTATATGGCTGCAGTATCAGGCGTGCTGCTTATGATTGCCGGTGCTCTGGTATGGATTTTACGCTCTGACCATCGCCGTGGTGATCGTCAGTATTTTCAGCAAAAAGGCGGCGAGTTGCCGTTTTGGTTTTATGAGATGCAGCCTTTTGCTTATGTCATTGCCGGGTTGTTATGTTGGCAGTTAAGCCAAAACCAA
>JAYRUI010000170.1:0-6421 GCA_041919175.1 Rheinheimera sp.
CCAGCTCTTTGATATAACGTTGTTTATCAATGATATTGGGATCTTTAATCATGTCGGGAATAAACATCGAATAACCATGGCCAATACGGTCGGCATAACATTCGGTAATAGCCTCAAACACCGACTCTGCACCATAAGCTTCACCGGCATGCAGGGTTTTTAATAAAAAGTGCTGATGGGCGTATTCATACACTTCTTTAAAATTATGTGCCGGATAACCAGACTCCTGACCGGCTAAATCCAGTGCCACTATCGGCACCCCTTCTTCGTCGCGCAACCGCACACTGGCCCGAACCAGCTCCATCGCTGCCAGTTTGATCACCTGCATAGGTTCAAAATCGCGCATTAACTGGAATAAGTTGGTGTAATAAGGCGAAAAACCTTTGTCGCCAAACATCCGCATGGCGCAGTTGATAATGCCATAGGCAAAAGGCGGTTTGTCGCCGGCAATGACGGCAACCTGCTGATTATATTCAGTTTGCGCCTGCTTTAAGCCGTTATTCACTGCGTGCATCACTTTGTCAAAATCAATACCGGCCGGCAAATCAATCAGCAGCTGGGGGGCAAAACGCACTTCAATATAATTCACGCCTTCCTGCTGGTTATCAATCGCCAGTTCATAGGCAGCCTGCTGCAGGTTTTCCATATTCCTCAGCACGCCACAGGTATATTGGAAACAATGCAGGTACTCGCCGAGGTTGTTGTAGGATTCTTTAAACACCAGTTCTTTTAAACCCGACACAGTGTTGGACGGCAGTGTTAACTGGCTGCGTTTGGCCATGTCGATCAAAGACTCTAAACGCAAGCTGCCATCCAGGTGCAGGTGCAAATCAGACTTTGGCATTTCTTTGATAAAATCAGCGGAATAAAACGGCATTGGCAGGCTCTTCGCAAAACAAACTTGGTTTTTAGTTATAGCAGCTGGTCGCATCGGGTGCGATAACAAAAAATGTGGTTTTGCAGGGAGCGTGAAATTTTAAGAGGTGTAAAACAACAAGGAGGAAGTAAATGGTGCCCGGGGCCGGACTTGAACCGGCACGCCCTTTCGAGCGAGGGATTTTAAATCCCTTGTGTCTACCGATTTCACCACCCGGGCAGAGTCATGTGTGCAGAAAGCACTGGCAGAACGGCGCGCATTTTAAGCCTGTGTCTGCCAAATTGTCATGTTATTTTTGCTATTTACGGCAAAAAAGTGTCAGTTTGTTGTTTTTTTCAGCAAAAATGGCAAAGCAAGCCACACAACAAAGCTGATGATACTGCTAGAAAATTCGCAACAACCTTGCTCTTTGCACAAAATAAAACCTGCTGGTTTGGCCATCTATACTGTTGCATTTCCAAAAGTGCCGTGATATTACTAAAAGCATCAGGCATCTTGCTGACGAATTAACCAGAATTTTATGAACAGCCAAAACCGTGTAAACGCCATTATTCTCAACCTCCTCGTGCTCCTACTCAGGCCACGGGGTTTTGTGCATTGGTAACACGCGTTTACCGGAACCAGCAAAAACCCCGAGCCACAGGCCGGGGTTTTTTGTTACCTCCAGGTCTGATAACGGGATAAAAAATCAGCGACAGAGGAACAAAATATGAGCGGCCAAGACAAAATCTGGATTTTCGACACCACCTTAAGAGACGGCGAACAGGCATTACGCGCCAGCTTAAGCCATAAGCAAAAAATCCAGCTGGCACATGCCATTGCCAGATTAAACGTCGATGTGATGGAAGTCGGTTTTCCGGTGTCCTCCCCAGGCGATTTTGAATCGGTGCAAGCCATAGCGCAAAGTGTCAAAGGCCCGATTATTTGTGGCCTGGCGCGCGCCGTCAGTGCCGATATTGAAGCCTGTGGCGCTGCATTAAAAGACGCAGAACGCCGCCGTATTCACACCTTTATCGCCACTTCACCGCTGCATTTACAATACAAATTACGCCGCACTTTAGAACAAGCCACAGAACAGGCCGTTTGCGCTATTCAGTTAGCCCGCCGTTTTACCGATGACGTCGAGTTTTCCTGCGAAGACGCTGGCCGCACGCCGATTGATGATTTGTGCCGTATTGTTGAAGCCGCCATTAAAGCAGGCGCCCGCACCATTAATATTCCGGATACTGTCGGTTACACCATTCCAAACGAATTTGCGCAAATCATCACTGGCCTGCGCAACAAGGTGCCGAATATCGATCAGGCCATCATCAGCGTGCATTGCCATAACGATTTAGGTTTAGCTGTCGCCAACAGCATCGGCGCTATTCAGGCCGGCGCGCGGCAGATTGAATGTACCGTCAATGGTATTGGTGAACGCGCAGGCAACTGTTCGCTGGAAGAAGTGGCGATGATTATTAAAACCCGCGCCGATGTACTGCCGTTTTACACCGACATCAAAACCACCGAAATTTACCGCTCCAGCCATTTGGTCAGCCAGATTTGCCACATGCCTATTCAGCCAAACAAAGCCATTGTTGGCGAAAACGCTTTTGCCCACAGCTCCGGCATTCACCAGGACGGCATGTTAAAAGCGCAAAACACTTATGAAATTATGTCGCCGGAACAGGTGGGGATTCGTCAGAACGAACTTAATCTGACGTCACGCTCAGGTCGCGCTGTGATTGCGCACCGCTTAGCTGAATTAGGTTACGGCAAAGAAGATTATGATTTAGAACAGATTTACGCTGCCTTTATTGCACTGGCGGACCAAAAAGGCCGGGTCTTTGACTACGACTTAGAAGCTTTGGTGTTTTTCCAGAATTTGCAGGACGACGACGAGCATTACCAGTTGGAATTCTTAAGTTCAAGCACTCACACCGGCCATGTCGCTAGTGCCACTGTTGGCATCAAAGCTGGCAACGAAGTGTTCACCGAAGCAGCCACCGGTAATGGTCCGGTGGAAGCGGCATTTTCGGCCATTCACCGCATCGCCAAACTGGATGTAAAAATGGTGGATTACAACTTACAGGCCAAAGGTGAAGGCGAAAACGCTTTGGGTCAGGTGGATATCATCGCTGAATATCAGGGGCGGCGTTATCACGGTGCCGGTTTAGCCACCGACATAGTGCGCTCTTCCGTGCTGGCTTATGTGCACGTATTAAACCTGATTGAACGCAGTAAACGCATTGATGCAGCCAAACAAGCGCGCAAACAGGCCTGAATCAATCAGCTTGAATAACCAGATTTCAGAACAAAATTGAACCAGAGAACAAGATGAAAACTTATAAAATTGCAGTATTAGCCGGTGACGGCATAGGCCCTGAAGTGATGCAACAAGCATTAAAAGTGCTGGACGTTGTGTCCAACAAATTTGGTTTTGCCATTCAGACTGAAGCCGCTTTGGTGGGCGGGGCGGCCATTGATGAACATGGTGAAGCCCTGCCCGCCAGCACTTTGGATTTATGTAAACGCAGCGACGCCATTTTATTTGGCTCAGTCGGCGGCCCAAAGTGGACCAGCCTGCCACCGGCACAGCAGCCGGAACGCGCTTCGTTATTACCACTGCGCAAAACCTTCGATTTATTCTGCAACTTACGCCCGGGCAAAATTTATCCGGCTTTTGCTGAATTATCGCCGTTACACCCTCGCACCAGCAGCCAGGGCATGGACATCTTGTGTGTACGTGAACTGACCGGCGGCATTTATTTTGGTGAAAAAGGCCGCTCACAAGACAGCGCTTTTGACACCCAAACTTACAGCGTGAAGGAAATTGAGCGCATCAGCCGCGTTGCTTTTGAGGCTGCTACTAAACGCAATAACAAAGTCACTTCTATTGATAAAGCCAATGTGCTGGCCACCTCAGTGTTGTGGCGCGAGGTAGTCGAGCGGGTTGCCAAAGACTATCCGGGCGTGGAACTGGAGCATATGTATATCGACAACGCCGCCATGCAGCTGATCCGCGCACCAAAGCACTTCGACGTGCTGCTCTGCGACAACCTGTTTGGCGACATTTTATCCGATGAAATTGCTGCTATTGCCGGATCTTTGGGTTTGTTGCCATCCGCCAGCCTCAACGGTTCTAACTTTGGATTGTATGAACCAGCCGGTGGCAGCGCGCCCGATATTGCAGGCCAGGGTATTGCTAACCCGGTGGCACAAATTCTATCCGCCGCTTTATTACTGCGTTTTAGCTGTGGTGAAGAAGCTGCCGCCCGCGCTATCGAAGCAGCGGTTGAGCAGACTTTAGAGCGCGGTATTGTTACGCGCGATATCAACCCATCATCCACTTACAGCACGGACGATATTGGCAATGCCATAGTGAACGCCATTCGTGCAACAGACAAGGCAGGAGCATAACCATGGGCCGTACTGTGAATGAGCAAACAGGTAAAACCCTGTATCAGAAAATCTACCAAAGCCATGTGGTCGGCTCCTTAAACGGCAGCACAGATTTATTGTTTGTCGACCGCCATCTGATCCACGAAGTAACCAGCCCGCAGGCATTTTCTGGCCTACGTTTAGCGGGTCGTAAAGTGCGCCGGCCGGATTTAACCTTCGCCACTATGGATCACAATACCTCGACTCAGGTACGCAGCTACGACGCCGCCGGTGAAACTTCGCGCAAACAGCTGGAAGCCTTAGCCGCCAACTGCGCTGAAAATGGCATTGAGTTGCTGGATTTATACCATCCGGATCAAGGCATAGTGCATGTGATAGGCCCGGAACTTGGTTTAACCCAACCTGGAATGGTGATTGTGTGTGGTGATTCGCACACTTCCACCCATGGTGCTTTTGGTGCTATCGCTTTTGGTATCGGCACTTCCGAAGTAGAACACGTGTTGGCCACCCAAACGCTGCCACAACAAGTCGCCAAAACCTTAAAAGTGGAAGTCACAGGCAAGCTGTCGCCTTTTGTTACCCCTAAAGATGTGATTCTGGCCATTATCGGCAAATTAGGCACAGCAGGCGGCAATGGTTATGTGGCGGAATTTTGTGGTGAAGCTATTCGTGGCATGACGATGGAAGGCCGCATGACGCTGTGTAATATGAGCATCGAAATGGGCGCCAAAGCCGGTCTCGTTGCACCGGACGACACTACTTTTGCCTATCTGAAAGGCAAGCCTCATGCACCTAAGGCTGAACATTGGGACGCAGCTGTTGCTTACTGGCAGTCGCTTTATTCAGATGCCGATGCGGTGTTTGATACTGTGGTTAGCATTGATGGCAGCCAGATCCGGCCACAAATCAGCTGGGGCACCAACCCTGAGCAAGTGATTGCGGTCGATCAGCCAGTGCCGGCACCTGAGTCTTTTAAAGATTTGATCAAAGCCGATGCCGCCAAACGCGCTTTAACTTATATGGGTTTGCAAGCGGGCCAGAAACTGACCGATATCGCCGTTGATGTGGTCTTTATCGGCTCCTGCACCAATAGCCGCATTGAAGATTTACGCGCTGCCGCCGCTGTGGTGGGTAGCCAGAAAGTGGCGGCCGGTGTGCGTGCTTTGGTGGTGCCGGGTTCAGGTCAGGTGAAACGTCAGGCCGAAGCCGAAGGTTTAGCACAAGTTTTTAAAAACGCTGGTTTTGAATGGCGTGAACCTGGCTGCTCCATGTGTTTAGGCATGAACGATGACAGAGTGGACGCCGGTCAGCGCTGCGCTTCCACCTCCAACCGAAACTTTGAAGGCCGGCAGGGCCGCGGCAGCCGTACTCATTTAGTCAGCCCGGCAATGGCAGCAGCAGCGGCTATTGCCGGTAAGTTTGTTGACGTGTCACAGATTTCATCTTCAGAAGGAGCACAGGCATGAGCCAGATCTTCGCCAAGGGTTTAGTCTGCCCGCTGGACAAAAATAACGTCGATACCGACCAGATCATCCCAAAACAGTTTTTAACTTCAGTCAGCCGTGACGGTTTTGCCGAAGCGCTGTTTTTTGACTGGCGTTATCAGGCCGACGGCAGTGCTAATCCGGACTTTGTGCTGAACGAGCCACAATATCATGGTGCTTCTATTTTGCTGACCCGCACCAACTTTGGTTGTGGTTCGTCGCGCGAACATGCGCCCTGGGCCATTCAGCAATATGGTTTTAATGTGATTATCGCCGAAAGTTTTGCTGACATTTTTTTTAATAACAGCGTCAACAACGGCATGTTACTGATCAGCTTAAGCGCGTCGAATATCGAGTTTTTGTTTAACCGCTGCAAACAAGGTCCGCAGCAGTGGCAAATTGATTTGGCCAATCAGGAAATTCTGCTGGGCAACAATGCAGCTGTGGGTTTTGCCATGGATCAGGACGTAAAACAGCGGCTGCTGTCTGGCCTGGATTTTATTGGTGCCAGCGAAACCTTAAACCCACAAATCGACCAATACGAAAATCAACGCCGCCAAAACACCCCCTGGCTGGGCTGATAACTTTTTGTTGTGATAAAGCAGCGGCAAAACAAAGGGAATAAAACCCCTGTTGTTTTGCCGCTAAGCCGTAGCTGAGATCCCAGCTACGCCAAGAT
>JAYRUI010000171.1:0-1343 GCA_041919175.1 Rheinheimera sp.
CTTTCACCAAACCATCTTCCAGCACCCAGGATTCATGCACGCTGGACTGAAAATATAAATCGGCATAATCCAGCTGATGCGCAAATAAATAACCCAAAGTCTGGTTTAAATCGGCGGCAGTTAAGTCGCTGGCCTGGATCAGGTTTTGTTCGACGCTTTGCATCATGGCGGCATTGTTCATAAAAGCTCACTTAAAAAACGGTTATGCTGCGCCAGCGGCATACGCTGACGAAGACTGAAAACTTGTTGTAAATCAATATCAACACTGATTGCCCCCACGGCAGTACCGGCATCGGCCAGCACCACACCCCAGGGGTCGATAATTAAACTGTGGCCATAAGTCTGGCGGCCATTGGCATGAATTCCGGTTTGCGCCGGCGCTATCACAAAACACTGGGTCTCAATAGCACGCGCCCTCAGCAGTGTATGCCAATGCGCCTCGCCCGTCACTGTGGTAAAAGCCGAAGGCAAGGCCAGTACATTCATCCCCAGCTTGCCAAGCGCCTGAAATAACCCGGGAAAACGCATGTCATAACAAACTGCCATTCCCAGTTTCAGCTCGCCTACATCAGCCACTGTTATTTTATTGCCGGCCATGGTTTTGGCCGATTCCAGATACAGCCCGGTATTGTCGGCCACAGCTGCATCAAATAAATGAATTTTCTGATACTCGGCAATCAACTCACCGTCTGGCGAAAACAACAAACTGCTGGCAGCAAACTTTTGCGGGTCTGCCGTTGTGGTTGGAAAGGTGCCCACCAACAGATAACTCTGAAACTCTTTGGCCAGAGCCGCTAATTGTGTTTGCACCGGCCCATCACCCAGCGGCTCCTGTAGTTGCAGGTTGGCGTTCGCCTCAGCACCAAAACATAAAGCGCCTTCCGGCAATACCACCAACTGCTGCAGCTGCGCCGGTTTTTCTGCCAGAGCGGCCAATTGCGCCCGAATAGCCTGCAGGTTGTCTGAAGGCTCGGGCTGACTGCACATTTGCAGCGCTACCAGTCTCCATTGTTGGGTCTGATCGCCGGTCATAGCTCAGGCTCCATCATTACGTTTTTTATCAGCGGGCTGTTTTTCAATTGGCTTGTTTTCAACTGCTTTATTGTCATCTTGCTGTTCATCCAGCGGAGCGGCTTCTGGCATTAAAGGCAATTCGCGCAGGCCATCCAGCGGCAAAGCGGGTTGTTTATCTTCACCATTCAAATCCTGCAACAATTCGCGTTTTAACGGTACCGGCGCTGCAGGATCCACCGGCAATAAAGGCGCTGGCTTTGTGTTCGCTGGTTTTGGCAAAGTAATTTGTTTACTGTCGCGTTTAATTTCAGTGACAACAGGGTTGTCCA
>JAYRUI010000171.1:1353-4823 GCA_041919175.1 Rheinheimera sp.
GGCCGACTGGAACATTTCATCTAATGCATAAGCCGCAACACCGGAAACGGGGTTTACCATCCAGGCCAGGATCACCGGAATACTGGAGGTGACTTTAGGCGAAAAGCTCATCTGATAATCGAGCTGACGGGCTTTTAAATCGGCGGAGCCACGCATTTCAATATCACCGGCAGCACCCAATACTTCAGTATTGCTGGTATAAGAAACGCCATCGGTCAGCGTCATATTGCCGCTCATTTTGCTAAAGAAAAAACCTTTGGAAAATACATCACGAAAATCCAGCCGCAGTTTACGCACCAGCGAGTCCAGGCTTAACAGCGAAAAAATACGGGCGCCGCCGTCACTGACCTCAGACAAAGCACCATCGGCAAAAATCCAGCTGACATCACCGTTTAAACTGTGGCGGTTAAACTGAAAAGGCGCGCCTTGCCAGCCAATACTGCTAAATTCCAGCGTGGCTTTACTGCCGGTTAAACTACTGCTGATATCATATTCACTAAGTAACTGGCCAAAAGAAGGGCTGGTTAAACTGCCGCTGAATGTGGTTTCACCAATTAAGTCGTTTTGTTGCCAACCGCCTGTCACCTGCCAACGATGGCCGCGATAATTACTCTTAAATTCATCAAGTATCCAACCAGAACCACCTTGATGGCTTTTTAAACTCAGCTCACCCAAGCGGAAATGACCAATAGTGCACTGGCCACAAAACACCTCAAGCGGTGGCAAATCAGCCAGCCAGTTCATCGGCGTTAGTTTGGCAAAAGCCTCTGCTTCCAAAGCGGCGTAATCAGGTTTTTCGGTGCTATCCGGGTCCAGCAACAAGGCCGCTTTTAGTTCAGCAGCCGCTAAATCTTTGGCATCTTGTTCGGCAAACACCAAAGCCAGCCTTTCCAGATTGGCTTTAATGCCTTGTTTTTCCAGATCATGATACAGCTGCAACTGGCCTTTGGCCTCAGTGGCGCTGAGCTCGACCAGCCAGTGATCGGCTTTTGGCGCAAAACTAAAACTGGTTTTGTGTAAAAACACATCATCAAATAAATGCAGCTCGGCAACTTTACCGCGAACCGACGACAAAGGCGGCAGTATGCTGTTGTTTTCATCGGACGCTGAGCTGATTTGTTGTTGGATCAGCGTGAGCCAAGGCACAAAGTCGGCTTTGGCTAAATCCAGTTCAATTTCAAAACCTGGTTTTAACTGAGTGCTGGTTTGGCCCAGGCTTAACAAAGCAGCGCTGATTTGGCCACTGTCTTGCTCAAGCCTGGCCAAAAACTGCAAAGCGTCGCCGTATTTCAGAATAATATCTGAGCCTTGCTGATTGCCTTTGGCTTCAATCAGCACAGTGGCACCATCTGAAGGCGTTTTACCAAAAGGCTCGGGTAACCGCAGTTCGGCCGCCGCCAAATCGACCAATAGGGTCGACTGATAGGTAAAACCATTGTCAGGTAAACGGATATCCAGCTGCCAGTCGAAAAATGCCGAGCCGGTGCCGAGTTCCTGCCAGGGCTCAGCCACCAGCGCCAGCAACTTGCCGGTTTCGTGTTCGCCTTTGGCGGTTAAATTCAGCTGATAACCATCTGGTTGTTGTGCGCCTTTTAAACTGGCAAACAAAGGGATGCCCTGACTGACCAGCTTAAGCTGCTCGCTGCTGATTTGGTCGTTGATAAAACTCAGCCGTCCTTCCACTTGCTCTACGGCAACAGCTGGCGCTTTGATATTGAGGTTATTGGCAAAAAAATCGACGTCACCACGAGCCACAACGCCGGCTTGTTTCAGGCCTATGTCCAGCTGCACTTTGGCGTCTACCAGGCCGTCCACACCGAGATAATCTAAAGTCGCGCCAACAGAACCACTTAAAGGGGAAGCCAGCATCAGCGCAGTCACACCTTCAGCTCTGGTCTGGGTTTTGATATCAATCAACAGGTTATCAGCGTGAAACAGATCCGGAATGCTGGCAGTTACACCGTCATTCAATTCCAGCTCAAACAACAAACCTGCCTGACTCTGGATCAGCATCGACGCATTTTCAAACAACAGCTCAGCGCGCATTTGTTTGATATCAGGCCAGTTGGCATCAAAAGAAAATTCGGCGTTATCCACTATCGCTAATGCCTGAAACTTGCCTTCCCCACCGCGGTAAGGGAAATCGGCAAATGCGCCCTGCCACAGCACTCTGGCACTTGGAATATTGCCGCTAATCAGTGCAGGTCGCAGATAATCAATCACCGAATCCGGCATATGCCGCACCGGGAAATAATGCTGGGCGTCGGCAACGGGCACAGAACGTAACTCAGCCAACAAAGTCATGCCGGCTTTATCACCGAGCTCCAGCACCATTTCAGCATCCAGCTCGAGTTCAGGGTGACGCAGCGCCAGCCGCGGAATTTGCACCCGCCACTTGCCATCCTGCTGCAACACTTCCAGCTGCCCACTCAGCTGCTGATAAGGCGTGGCGCGGCTAAAAGCATCGCCCCAACGCAGCTCGCCGTCCTGCGCTGCAATGTCCAGCCGGATGTAATCTTTGCTGGCACTAAAATGGCCGTTTAAACCGGTGAGGCCGGGCACGTCGTCCACAGGTGTTGAGGTTAAATCAATAAAGTCGCCGCCTAAAAACCAGCCTTCGTCACTCAAGCGCAGTGCCAGCTGGGTTAAGCGGGCATCGGCTTCAAACGCCAGAATAGATTGCAGCGCCGACAAATCTTCCGCCAGCAAGCGCGCGAGCGGCACCATAGCAGCAAGCTGAAACTGCTGTAGCGCACCACTATAAACCCCTTGTTCGTGTGCCAGTTGCAGCTGCAAATCGTGCCAGCTTTGGGCACCACTTTGTAAGGTTAAGGCCGAAGAAGACAACAACCAGCCCTGTTCAGTGGGCCGCCACAACAACTGTCCTTGCCCCAAAGACAACTGTTCGGTTTTACCTTCGTGGCGCCACACCAGCCGGTTCTGCGCCAATGCAATCTGAATTTGCTGTAAGGCACCCTGCTCTATGTCACCCCAGGCCTGAAAGTTAATATCGGCGCGGCTGAGCTTTTTCGTTTGTGGCAGCAGCTTTTCAAACCAGGGCAACACATCCAGTTCACTGCTGGATAAATACAGCTGGCCGCGGCTTTTTGCTAAAGAATCGCCATATAAATCAAGAATAAAGGCACTGGTATTTGTGGTAATGCCCAAAATAGCCACTTCACCTGAACCCTGATGGCGCTTGCCTTCATTGCGCCACGCCAACCTTTTAATGGCGATGACAATATCCGGGGTAAATTCACTTTTCAGCAGCAGTTCGCTGTCGACCAAAGTGAAGTTTTTTAACTGCCGGAACAGCAGCTGCTCTACGGCGCTCAGTAAAGGTTCTTCAGAAGGAGATTTGTTGTCGTTGTTTTGCTGCAGCAGCTGCTGGCTGTCGAGCTGGTACTTCAGGCCACTGAGTTCAAAATGCTCAGCTTTCAGTGACAAGCTGGTTAAACTGCCCCAAAAAT
>JAYRUI010000171.1:4833-6412 GCA_041919175.1 Rheinheimera sp.
TGCAACATCGGCTGGCCTACGGCATCCTGCACTGAGACTTGTTGTAACAACAAAGCCGGGCCGCTGCTTTGCCAGCCGGCACTCAGCTGGCCAATCTGTACTTTGGCACCATAACGTTCGGCAATCAGCTGTTCTATATCGGTTTTATAACCTTCAGCGTAAGGCAGGCCCAGGCGCAGCAGCGTGACCACTGTCGCCAGTAACACCAGTGCCAGTGCCAGCAGCGGCCAGCCATGGTGCAGGCATAAAAAACCAAAACGCTGCAGTTTTTGCACTACATCATCACCACGTCAAATTGTTCCTGGGTGTACTGCGGCTCTATCACCACGCTGATTTGTTTACCGATAAACACTTCGAGTTCGGCCATGCTATGGTACTCATCGTTAATGAGCGCATCCTTAACAGCAGGCGACGCATAAACCGTAAATTTATCAGCCGCATAAGCGCGGTTTACCCGGACAATTTCACGCAAAATTTCAAAACAGACAGTTTCCACTGTTTTTAAAGTACCCCGGCCATCACAGACCGGGCATTCAGTGCAAAGCACATGCTCCAAACTTTCGCGGGTGCGTTTGCGCGTCATTTCCACCAAACCCAAAGCGGAAAAACCATGAATATTAGTTTTGGTTTTATCCCGCGCCAGCGCTACTTCCAGGCTGTGTAACACCCGCTTTTGGTGTTCTTCACTTTGCATATCAATAAAATCGATAATGATAATGCCGCCTAAATTACGCAGCCGAAGCTGACGGGCTATGGCCTGGGTGGCTTCGATATTGGTATTAAAAATGGTTTCTTCGAGATTACGGTGACCCACAAAAGCACCGGTGTTGACGTCTATAGTCGTCATGGCTTCGGTTTGGTCGATGATGAGGTAACCACCACTTTTCAGCGGTACTTTTCTGTCGAGCGCACGCTGAATTTCGTTTTCCACATCAAATAGATCAAACACCGGCCGCTCGCCCGGATAATATT
Organism: Rheinheimera sp.; assembly: GCA_041919175.1. Taxonomy (GTDB): domain Bacteria; phylum Pseudomonadota; class Gammaproteobacteria; order Enterobacterales; family Alteromonadaceae; genus Pararheinheimera. Next base: position 5,806 of record JAYRUI010000171.1, read on the forward strand.
CCAGCTTCGGCGTCATAGTGGGCACAAATTCTTCGGTAAAAGCGTGCAGCGCCTGATAAGTGAGTTTCGAATCGACCCGCACCCGCTCTAAATCACTGCCGACAAAATCCCGCAGAATACGAAAAGCCAAAGTTAAATCTTCATACAACATGGCTTCTTTGCGGTGCTTTTGTTTGCGCTTCTGAATTTTACTCCAGAGTTTTTTTAAAAAACGGGCGTCCTGCACCAGCTCAACTTCACAAGCGCCATCAGCGGCAGTACGCACAATAAAACCGCCGTTGTCATCATCCAGGCAGCTGCTGACAATATCTTTTAAACGCTGGCGTTCCTGTTCACTTTCAATACGTTGCGACACGCCCACATGAGGGGAGCCCGGCATAAATACCAGATAACGCGAGGGTAAAGTGATGTCGGTGGTCAACCTGGCGCCTTTGGTGCCTAAAGGGTCTTTCACCACCTGCACCAGCAAATATTGGCCTTCATGCACCAACAAACGAATGTCTTTTACCGCGCTGACTTTCACTTCAATATCGCTGGCGTCACGCTGCACTATGTCGGAGGCGTGTAAAAAGGCAGCTTTATCCAGACCAATATCAACAAAAGCGGC
>JAYRUI010000172.1:0-6396 GCA_041919175.1 Rheinheimera sp.
GGTATCAGCTGTCGCGTTTATGCGCTCAGGACAGCTTTATCCCGCTTGGCAGCGCTGCTTACACTGTGCTGCCTTCAGTTGCACAAATTATTGAACAATCGCTGATGTTGCTGGATAAACCCAGCCACAAACTGGAGCAGGTCGGATGAAACAAACAGCAGTGGTGGTCTGCCCGGGCCGGGGTACTTATCAGAAAACAGAATTAGGCTCGCTGGCGCCTTTTTACGGCTCAAAAGCGCTCAAAGCTATTGATCAAACCCGGCATCAGCTGGGACTCACGACTGTGACTGAGCTGGACAGTGCCCCTTTGTATTTAAACGCCAGCCATCAAAAACCGGAGAATAATGCCGCTTTGATTTATGCCGCAGGTGTGGCGCAATTTCAAAGCCTGCAACAGGATTTAGCAGCGCAATACGACATAGTGGCAGTCACCGGCAATTCGATGGGTTGGTATACAGCGCTCGCCTGCGCCGGAGTCTGGGCGCCGGGTTTTGGCACTGAAGTGGTCTCGGCCATGGCACAGCTAACAGCTAAAGCGCAGGGCCAGCAGTTTATCTACCCGCTGCTGGACGAGCAGTGGCGGCTGGACCCGGCAAAAGACGCAGCGGTAAAGCAGCAACTGGCGCTGCACCAGGGTGAGCTTTGGATGTCGATTGAATATGGCGGTTATGCCGTGCTGGCCGGCAGCAAAGTCGCTGTCACTGCAGCTATGGCTGCTTTGCCGCCGGTGGATGGACGTTTCCCGTTGTTGTTGCACGGCCACGCCGGCTTTCACAGCCCTTTGATGCAACAGGCATCAGCAGCGGCGCTTCACCGTTTTAGTGCACAACAATTTAAACGGCCAGAAACAGCGCTTATCGACGGCTGCGGCGCCATCTGGCATCCGGGTGCGATAGACACTGCAGCGCTTTGGCGTTACACATTTGAGATGCAAGTTTCTGATTGTTATCACTTTAGTAAAGCGGTACAGGTGGCAGTCAAAGAGTTTGCGCCGGATAAACTGATTTTATTGGGGCCTGGGCAAAACCTTGGTGGTGCTGTGGCGCAAAGCCTGATTGAGATTGGTTATGCCGGTCTTCACAGCAAACAGGACTTTGTTGCGTTGCAACAAAGTGACAATCCCCTGCTGATTGAAGCCCAGACGCTGCTTAGCCAGGCTGAGCATGCTTAGTTTATTGCTTCAACGCTTATGGTTGCAGGGCTGGTATCAAAACCAGTTGATCCCGGCCCTGTTTTTTTGCCTGATATAAAGCGTCATCCACCCGCTTCAGCAGCGTTTTGCTGTCGAGTGTCAGAGGCGGGATATCCGAATAAGCGCCAATACTTAAAGTACAACTGCGCTGGTGTTCACCGGCGCTGATTTCGGTGCTGGCAATTAAACCCACAAAAGCATCCAGTAATTTGTGCATATCGGCTCTGTGGGTACCCACAGTGACCAGCACAAATTCTTCGCCACCGTAACGCACCAGCAAGTCTTGTGGCCTTTGAAAATACCCCTGAGCCATTCTGGCAAACTCAGATAAACAGGCATCGCCATACAAATGGCCGCATTCGTCATTCAGCTGTTTAAAGTGATCTAAATCCATCATCGCGACTGTCAGCGTCAGCTGCTGGCGCTGGCAGAGCGCTACAGCATCCTGCAGTTTTTGATCGAAAAACTGTCTGTTATAAAGCCCGGTTAACGGGTCGCGCTGACTGAGTTGTTGCAGTTCGGCATTGGCTTTTTGCAAGGCTTTGTTCAGCCGGCTGAGTTTCAGGTAAGCCCAAAGCCATACACTACCCAGCGCCAGGGCTGCAAAACATATCTGCCATACCAGTTGGTAATTGACCCCTTGCTCATAACGCACACTGAACCAACGGCTGAGGATTTGCTGTTGTTGTGTAACTGTCACCCGGTGCAACAGTTTTTGCAAAATACTGCCAAGCAGCGGTTCGTCATTGCGGCTTGCCAGCGACATCTGACTGCTTCCGGGGAGTTGACCGGCAATTTTTAAATTGTTCATTTTATTTTGTTGCAGGCTGTAGCTGATACCGCCCATATTGCCGATAAAGCCATACAAAATGCCCTTTTGCACCGCCAGCAAGCCTTCGTCATAACTGTCGTATTGCATCAGATGTAAACCCTGATATTGCGCCTGATAAAGCTCAATAAAACCAAAACCACGACGTACGCCAACAGGGAGTGGCGGTAAGTCGGTTAAATCGGCGACATAAGCTTTGTCTAAGGTGGTGGCAAGCACGGTCGGGATATCGAGGTATACCTCGCTAAAATTTAAAAAGCTGGTTCTGGCGGGTGTTTTCATCGCCATGGGCAAAAAATCACAACGGCGTTCTTTCACAAAGGCTATCGACTGTTGCCAGTCTTGGGTTTGCACCAAAGTGATGGGGACAGGCAACATTTGCCGGAATAACTGCAGATATTCCTGACTGATCCCCTGATGTTGCCCCTGTTTATCTAACCCTTCAAAGGGTAGCCAGTTCGGATCGATGCAATAACGCAGTTCACGTTTATCTTCCAGATACAATAATTCGCTGTGGCTGAATGCCAGCTCCACCGCCCACTGATTGTTTTTCGCTTGTAGTGGCCATGTTAAAGCGCACAGCAGCAACCCAACGTGCTTACAAGAGCGCAAAAACATTGGCATCAGATCCCCGGTCATCGGAAACACACTGCACAAAAAAGAAAGTTGTTTTTACCATAACAGCCTGAGGCGAAGTCGCAAGTTTTGCAGCCGAAAAACTGTCGGTGACAGCTGCTTATGAAACATTGCCGGGCGTTCTACACACAATAATTGCCCCCCAATACACACCAAAGAACAATGTCCCGCGATAACACCCTGAGGCAAAAAACTGGCAAGATAGCGGCAGTGAGCTTGCCTCAGGCAAATAAACAACCCTAATGCTGTTGGAGACGTTGTTGAAATATCAAATATTATCGCTGTTGTGCTGTTTTTTGACCGCCTGTAGCCAAACCCCTTTACCGCAAAAAGATCTGAAGGCGCATATTCAGCAGGCAGGCCTGGCGCCAGAAGAGGTCAGTGTGTTGATGCAGCCGCTCTTTTCAGGCGCCGATCCCGTCAGCCACAGAGCCCATGCAGCCATGGCACCGGCCTCAACAATGAAAGTGCTGACCAGCACTGTGGCCTTAGCCACACTTGGCACGGACTGGCGTGGTTTTACCAGGCTGGCAATAGCTGCCGGCGATTTTGAAAAGCTGCAACAACAGGCGCATGTGCAAGGCTTGTCGTCTCGGTTACAGCAGCCTTTGTATCTGCAGGCTGGCAGTGATGCGGATTTAAATGACGCTGAACTGCGGTCTTTATTGCAACAACTGCGTGCGCTTGGTGTCAGTGAACTGGGTGCCGGTATAGTGCTGGATCGCAGTGTTTTTACCCCGGCGCGAACCGATGTTGGTACCGCTGATTTTGATGAAAGCCCCAAAGCCCGTTACAACCATCAGCCGGACGCACTTTATCTGGGGCAAAGCCAGACAGTGCTGAGATTAAGTGCAAATCAGCAACAGCTTCAGGCAATGGTATTGCCTTATTGGTCAGGCGTGCAGCTCGATGTTTCGGCTGTGCAGCTGACAGAACAATCTTGTGATGATGTAAAACTGGCAAATCTGACGGCCAGCCTTCATCCCGCCTCGTCCAAATCCACCGTCGCAGGTGCACAGCTGCAATCAAAAACACCACTCAGTGCGCAGCCGGCGCAGCAGCGCTGGATACTAAAACTGGCGGGACAATTTGCCAAAAATTGTCAGCAACAAGGCAGTTTTGAGCTGATTGATCGTGATATCAGCCTGATGTTAAGCCTGGAGCAGGAATGGTTGGCGCTCGGCGGCAAACTGGGGGGCCAATTGGAGGGTCAATTTGAGGGGCAATTGGGTGGTCAATCAGGTGTTAAAACCGATCAAAACACTTCAGCACCAAACGGCGCTGCAGCGACGCCGTTATTACCCGATGCTTCTGCTTTAATCAGCGGTATACCACAAAGTAACTGGTTAAAAACCGGGGTCAGCCCCGCTGATGCAGTGCCAGTGGCTATTCATGCCAGCCGGCCTTTAGCGGAGCTGGTGCTGCGGGTCAATAAATCGTCCGACAATGCCCTGACGCGGTTGTTGTTTTTAACCCTGGGCGCGGAAACAAAAGCTGCGAAAACCGAAAGTAGCAAAACAAAAAACGCTGACACAACAGGCGCTGTCATATCGGCTTCAGCGCAGCCGCAGCAACGAACTTTCCAGCCCCAGGCTGCTACTTTGGCCACCAGTCAGTTGGCGCAGCAGCAAGTCAAACAGTGGTTAACAGAACAAAACATCAATAGTGACGTGCTGGTGCTGGAAAACGGCTCAGGTTTGTCCAGAACTGAGCGGGTCAGTGCCACTTTGCTCGCTGAGGTACTGAAAACCGCCTGGCTGGCGCCTTATGGCCCTGAATTGCTGGCAAGTTTGCCACTCTCAGGCACAGACGGCACTTTAAAAAACCGCTTTAAGTCCGGCCCTGCTTATCAAAAAGCCAGATTAAAAACCGGCACTTTACGGAATGTGACTGCGCTGGCAGGTTTTGTCTGGGATGGCCAGAACCGCCCCTGGGCGGTCGTGATGATGGTCAATAGCGACAAAGCGATAGTGGCCGGTCGTCCTTTTCTTGATAAACTGGTGCAGCAACTGGCCGGCAGTCGCTAAGGCTCTGCCTGCAATTGCTGCTTTAAGGCTGCTGCCACTGTGCCTGTAGTTGTTGCAGCCAAAGTTTGTGCTGCTGGGCTTTGTGCACAATGGTTTGCAGGTCCTGCCTGGCAAAACGCACTAAACTGCCGGGGCGGCACTGGGCTAAGGCATTCAGGCTGAGTCTGCTGACGGCCCCTGGTTTGGCATAACCGCCGATGGTCTGGTGGTCGCTCAGCATCACCATCGGCTGGCCATCATTGCTTATTTGAATAGCACCACAGCAGACGCCTTCAGAAAACAGCTGTGGCGACACTTTGACTTTAATTTTGCTGCCGCTGAAACGGCAACCCATCCGATCTGACTGTTTGGTCAGGCGGAACAATTGTCCATCTAACCTTTGTATCGCTTCTTCGCTAAACCAGTCAAACTGCGCCGCCGGTAGCCAGTCGAGTTTAGTTACCGCCGGAAAATGCGGTTGTTGCTGATAAGGCACTGAGCGCAGCGCCAATCTGTCACAAGAACCGGCCGGCAGCCAGTCACCGTCCTGCAAAGGGCCGCCATTAAGCCCGCCGATGCCTTCGCGCAGCACTGTCGATACACTGCCAAGGGTGGTTGGTACTAAAAAACCACCGGCCACCGCCAGATAACAACGAAGGCCAGCTCTGGCGTAACCTATTTCAATGAGATCACCGGACTGAATAGCAAGTGTGCAGTAACGCGGCACCGCTCTGCCATTGACTAAAAACGGCATTTGCGCACCGGTTAAAGCAATATAAGTATTTGTTTGTGCTCGCAAACTGACACCACCGACTGCAATTTCCAGCAGCGGCGCGCCAGCAACGTTACCAAGCAGCATATTGGCAATGATGGCGGAGCTTTGATCGGCAGCACCCCCTTCAGTTAAGCCCAGCCCAGCCACACCAAAACGGCCTAAATCCTGTAACTGACACAGGGCGTGGCTTTTGAGCAGATAAAAACCGTCTTGTTTTAATCCGTCCATAACTGGCCTCCAAGCCGGATAAACTCGTTGCGCTCAACCGGCACAAACTTCACTTCGTCTCCCACCGCCACCGGCATAATGGGCGTGGCTGTTAAATCAAATAACGGTACAGGACAATTTCCGATAATATTCCAGCCACCCGGAGATGCCGCCGGATACACCGCCGTTTGCCGGTCGGCAATACCCACAGAGCCTGCCACCACTTGCCGCCTTGGGCTGGCAAGCCGTGGAGTGTTGATTTGTTCAGGCACAAAACCAAGGTAAGCAAAACCAGGCGCAAAACCTATGGCGTATACCAGATAAGATTGTGCACTGTGAAGCTGGATCAGGTTTTTCTGACTGAGTTGATGCGCTTTAGCAACTGCTGCTAAATCGGGCCCGCTGTCTTTGCCGTAATACACCGGCAGCTGCACCTTTTTACCCGACACCGCCGGCAATTGCTGCTGTGAGATGTTGTTGCAGAGGTTGTGCAGCTCAGCCAGCAGTGGTTCTAACTGAAAATAATCGGGTTCAAAAATGAGTAACAACGACAAATAGGCCGGCACTATATCGCGTAGCCTTTCGCCAAAATGTTGTTTGAGCTGCTGCTGCAGATACACCAGTGTTGCCAGCGATGCCGCTGATGGCTCTGTAGCCACGTCCAGATATAAAGCATGTTCATTGGCAAGACGAATAGTGCCGATAAGCTGATTTGACATCAAAACCGATCTCTGGCCGGAAGATAAAACTA
>JAYRUI010000173.1:0-6387 GCA_041919175.1 Rheinheimera sp.
TCCAGACACAGGACAATACAAAAGCCAGCACCAGAATAGACAACACCATTTTCCAGGGAGCCCAGTGCCAGATACGCTGATAGGCATAACGCATCGGAATGGACAACAACCAACCGGCGTAAGCATCCAGCACCACCACAAAAAGGTAGGCTTCGCGCATTTCCTGAAATAACGAACCTAAATAACCGACCACAGCAAAACCCAGCCACCCTAAAGTGTGCAGGATCCAGAACTGGCGATGACGGTCTTCAAAAATCTTGTGCAAACTCTGTACTCAAAGAAGGTCGGGAAGACGGTAGCAAGCCCGATTATATCAAAGAAGCATCAAGGCCCTGAGTTGTTAAACTCAAGGCCTTCCCGCTTCGTCGCATGTAAGGCATCACAGCGGCACCAGACAAAGCGGTTACTGGCGGGAAAATGAACAGTGTTTAATAGCGGATGCGAAGGCGGCGCAGCACAAAAGCCAAAATCCAGGCTGGCCCTATTAATAAAAACTGCACGTCTTTAAAAAATGATGGTTTTTTACCTTCAATATGATGGCCAACAAACTGCAAAATCCACATCAGCACAAACAGTACCAAAGATGCCAGCCACACATCCACCATGACGGCAGATTCGAACCAGCGTAAAAACAGCACAATAGCGGCGCTGAAAATAGTCATGCCAACACCAATGGCAAAAGACAAACTGAAATAAAAGCCAAGTACCGGCAGGCACAACAACAATGGCCAGTTAATTTGTTGTTCGGCAAAACCCTGCAGCGGCATTGGAATTTGCCAGAGCAAACCAAAAACTGTCAGGTAAATCAGCGGGACCGCGAAAAAGTGAATTTTTTTATTGATGGGGTTTTGATGACTAACGGCGTATTCGTCCAGCCATTGCTCTATTGTTTTCATTGTGCAGGCTCATTGTTGATGGTTTAACTAAATGATCAAACCACTGTAACCTTGAGCCTGCCAAACTACAAGAGCTTGATTAACCGAGCACGGGTGTCGGTTTACGATCCGGCCCTAAAGCCACGAAAGTAAAGGTGCCTGAGATAGCTTTATGCTGGTCGTCGCTATACATATTTTCAACAAAAATATCGACATTCACCCTGATACTGGTGCGGCCAACATGCTCAATCCGCGCCACTAATTCAATAATAGTACCGGCCGGAATGGACTCTTTAAAGTCCACTCTGTCGGATGACACTGTTACTAACGGTTTGCGGCAAAAACGGGTGGCCGCAATAAAAGCAGCTTCATCCATCCAGGCTAAAGCTTCACCACCAAACAATGTATTGTGATGGTTGGTGCGGCCCGGAAACACAGTTTTGGTCACCCGGGTTACGGCATATTCAGTACGAATGGCAACCTGAGCTTCATGAGATGGACTTGGCTGATTTGACATGGAGGGACCTCTTGGCTAAAGCGCAAAAGGCGCGGATTTTAGAGTGCTTTTGCAAAAAAGCCAACCGCGCCAATCACAAAGAATGATTAAAAACAGGGATTAACGCGCCAGCATAGCACCAAGCGGATGGCCGCCCACCAGGTGCATGTGAATGTGATACACCTCCTGTCCGCCGTGGCTGTTGCAATTCATGATCAGCCGGTAACCGTTTTCACTGATCCCTTCGCTTGCTGCCAGCTTGCGCGCCACCGTGAACATACGGCCAAGTGCGGCTTCGTGTTGCGGTTCAACATCGTTCACTGTTGGAATCAGCACATTTGGCACTATCAGAATATGACTTGGTGCTCTTGGATGAATATCACGAAAGGCGGTCACCAGCTCGTCCTGATATAACAATTCGGTCGGAATTTCGCGGCGGATAATTTTACTGAAAATCGTTTCTTCAGCCATATAACATCCTTCACTTCAGCTTTGTGGGTATAATTGCCCCTTTGAGATTTGAGCCGAGTATAAGTGATGGACAAGGTTGCTTTCCACTTTTCAATTGCGGATGTCACTTCGCATTATCTAGATGTCACGTTAAATTTCACCCCGACAACAGCAGCACCTGTGTTGTTGTCGATGCCCGCCTGGATCCCCGGCAGTTATCTTATCCGTAACTTTGCCCGCCATCTGGTGGCTATCCGCGCCGAAGATAAACAAGGCGCGCTTAGCGTAACAGCGCAGGATAAACACAGTTGGTTGCTTAATCACAACCAGCAACCAGTCACCGTCAGTTACCGGCTGTATGCTTTTGATTTGTCGGTGCGCGCTTGTTTTATTAACGATGAAGTGGCCGTTATCAATCCTGCGGCTTGTTGTCTGGCAGTTGAGGGCCTGACAGCGTTGCCGCAGCAGGTGACTGTTGCGCCGGTGTCTGGTAAAAGCAACTGGCAGCTCGCAACAGGCTTAAAACGCGCGGCAAACACCGTACTTTTTAGCTTTGGCGAATACCAGGCCGATAATTATGCCCAGCTGATTGACAGCCCTTTGCTCGCGGGTGAGTTGCAAAGCACGTATTTTGATATTGCCGGTGTGCGGCATTATCAGGTGTATGCCGGCGCTGTGCTGGCAGATTTAGCAAGAGTGAGCCGCGACCTGCAACCTGTCTGTGAGCAACAAATTGCTGTTTTTGGCGGCTTGCCTGCCGATTTAACCGAATACTGGTTTCTAAACTGGGTGGTTGATAACGGTTATGGTGGCCTTGAACATCATAATTCCACTTTGTTGCTGCTCAGTAGATACGACCTCCCCAACCCGCAACAGCCAACTGAACTGAGCGAGGAATACCAGAACTATCTGGCGCTTTGCTCTCACGAATATTTTCACACCTGGTGGGTTAAAAGAGCCAAACCGCAGATTTTTGTGCCTTATCAGCTGCAGGCTGAGCAACATACCTCACAGCTGTGGTTGTATGAAGGTTTTACCTCTTATTACGATGACTTGGCGTTGATGCGCGCCGGTGTGATTGATGAAAACCAGTACCTGACGACGTTAAGTAAAACCATCAGCAGAGTCAGCCGTGCACCCAGCAATGAGCTGCAAAGTCTCTCTGACAGCAGTTTCAGTGCCTGGACCAAATTTTATCAGCAAGACGAAAACGCTATCAACGCTGTGGTGAGCTACTATGCCAAAGGCAGTCTGGTTGCGCTTTGTCTGGACGCAGAGCTCAGATCCCGTGGTTTAACGCTCGATGGCCTGATGCTGCAATGCTGGCTGGCGTTTGGGGAGTCAGGCCTTGGCAGCACAGAGCAGGATTTCTGGTTGCAACTGCAGCTTTATTGTCAGGACCAAGCTTTAACGGCGAAGGTTCAATCCTGGGTAGAGCAAGCCATGGCCCTGCCGTTGGATGCTGCTTTAAAAGTGTTGGGTATTGCAATTGAGTGGCGCGGTGCCGCATCGCCGCAGGATTTATCTGGTAAAGCTGCCACTGCCGAACCCAGAGCTTTTGGCGCACTCTATCAGGCAAACAACGAAGGGTTGCAAATCACGGCTGTTGCGCATGCCTCAGGCGCAGCCAGAGCAGGCTTAATGGCTGGTGATTTGGTGATTGCTGTGGCCGGCCTGAAAGCCAGTGAGAAGAACTTTCAGGCGATGTTAAACCGCCATGCGCTAGGCGCTTGTATTGAGTTACATTTGTTCCGGCAACAACGTTTAGTGCGCCTTGAGCTGCAAATAGAAGCAGCGCCGGCCTCTGTGGCGATGTTGTCGCTGCAAAACGAAGAAACTGCACAACTTTGGTTGCAGAACCCCAAAAAGCACACTGCTGAAAATCCTGTGTGAAAGAAAACGTCAGACAAGTTCTGGCACAAGCCTTAAAACGATGCCGGCATTCTAAAGACAGGAAGCCGGCATTTTTTTGGCTGGAATGAACTGTTAAAACACGCCAAATCGATTGGATAAATACAATCATCCGGCTTTGTTAAAAGCAATAGCGCCTTTGCCAACCCCTTCATAAGCCACCACTTTGTAGTCAGCTTTTTCAATTTTTTGCAGTTCACCGGCGATATAATCGGCCAGGCACTCCACTGTGGTATCACAAGGCACTATTTCACAATGACTGGCAGGTAAGCTGATTTCAAACCAACCTTGTGGCGCGTGGTAGCGGAAACTGTGATCTTCAGCATTGGCGCTGATAAATTGCAGCTGCTCAGGTTTAACCATATCTTCACTGGTGCCTAAATAAATATCCTGCCAACGTTCGGTCCAGTATTTATTCAGTCTTGGTGACAACATACCGTTTTGGTAAATTTCAATGGTTGAGCGGTGACCATGCGCAATACGCTGACAATTACCGTCGTGTTTTTTCAAACCATGACTGTAGTGATAATAAAAGCTGTTACTACGTTCAGTGCGCAGATGGAATTTAAGCTCAGCAACATTGGCGGGCAATAAAGCTTTAATTTCTGCAGTTAAAAAATCGGCAATGCTTTGTTCGTGAATGCTGTCTGTAGGAATGGCAACATGCGCCTGAGCCGGAGAAGCGATCTGAATCGTTCCTCTGGCACTTTGCCAAACTAGTACATCGATGTCGTTGGGGGTTTGTTGTTGCTGATGTTGTAAACAGCTGGCTTGTGCCGGATACGCCAGTTTGTGATCCACCAGGCTATCAATGGCTTTTTTAATGACTTTTTTTACATTGCCAAAATCAAACACCATGGAGGTGGCGTCCAGTTCCCCATGTAGCTCAACATCCACGATATAACTTTCACCAAGCAAACCGCGTTGCTGGCAAAGGTAAGAAAAATCAATCACTGTTAAATCGCGGACAAATAAAATCATCTTGAGCCTATCACTACAAACAAAGTTGGCAGCATTATACGGCAAGCAGTGCTGTTAGTTAAACCAGCTTTGTGGCAGGCAGAGGATTTTCAGCGTTTGTGATCGTTTAACCAGCCATTTAACAAGCCCACCTGCCCCAATTTATGGGCGGCATACATCAGCCTGATGGCGTTACTGAGCAACAAGCTGTCGTTCCACTGGGTTTTTTGCTGAATTTCTTCATAACAAGCCAAAGCTTCAGGTGTTAAATATCCCCGCAGCTCTTTACGGCCGGATTGTTTTTGCCGCTCGCGGTATCTTTGTTGTTTTTCGGCATTACTCAGGCTTTTTTTCTCTGGCTCTGTCATCACATGGTTACCCTGGTCACGTATTTGTCATCTGAAATGACAACAATGCCCTGTCCATATTTGTCATTGTGACAAATCGGACTTGTTTAGCTTACAGCTGTTCGCTAAAGTGAACGGCAATTTTTTTCGGATTTAACATACATGACTCAGAATAGCTTTACAAAAGAAGAATTAATCGCTTGTGGTGAAGGCCGGTTATTTGGCCCTGGTAACAGTCAGCTGCCGATCGGCAATATGCTGATGATCGACCGTATTGTGCATATCTCTGAAGAAGGCGGCAAATATGGCAAAGGTCAGATTGTTGCTGAGTTTGATATCAATCCTGATTTATGGTTTTTTGCCTGCCACTTTCAGGGCGATCCTGTAATGCCAGGATGTCTGGGTCTGGATGCCATGTGGCAGCTGGTTGGCTTTTTCTTAGGTTGGTGTGGTGGCCCTGGTAAAGGCCGTGCGCTGGGTGTAGGTGAAGTGAAATTTACCGGCCAGATCTTGCCAACGGCGAAAAAAGTTACTTATACCATTGATATGAAACGAGTGATTAAACGCAAACTTTTTATGGGCATTGGTGATGGTGTGGTCAGTGTGGATGGCCGTGAAATTTATGCCGCTGAAGAATTAAAAGTAGGTTTGTTCCAGGACACGTCCAGCTTTTAACTGCTACAAAATTCGCAACAGGCCCGCTTGATGCGGGCTTTTTTGTGTCTGCTCGTTGTTCTGTGGGTAACGCGCAATCATCTGTTGCCGTGAGTTTGTACAAGGCCCTAAAACAACAAACCCCACCGGAGTGAGGTTTGTGTTGTGGGCGCAGCGATGATACTGCGCGGGTTAAAAGATTATTGACCTTTACTAAAGAGACCACCACCGCGGTCTTCCATCGCCTCACGGTAACCCCCTAACCATTGTGAGCGCGCATCTAAATTCTGGTACGGACAAAGTTCTTTAGAACGGCCTGTTACACCAGCACGGTAACCTTGAGCATGAGCACGTTCCAGACGATCACGTTTTTGTCTTTTCATACGGCAGTCTTCCTCAACTGTATTATTGGAGCACAGCGCTTATTAACGTTGCCGCTAAAAAGCCTGTGTTTAATAGATAGCCTCACTGCTGCAAAGGTTCAACTGAATTCTTTAGTTATAAAACTTGACAAAAGCTAACAGCCTGAACTTCATTACAATTTGATGGAAAATAAATTAAAATATTTTTTCAATTTGCTGGAATATTGCTTTGGGATGCACTTGTTTCTCAGAGGGTGACGCAGAAAAAATTACCGGAAGTGAATGGGCGCAGTTTTGTGATGAACTCACAAATTAACCTGATGTTTTTAAAT
>JAYRUI010000174.1:0-6373 GCA_041919175.1 Rheinheimera sp.
TAAAGCACTGCCCTTCCGGTAACCTCAGTTGACCACCCAGTTGCTGGGTCACCAGGTTATATAAAATCGACATGCCGAGGCCAACACCTCCATGATTACGTGCTGTGGTAAAAAAAGGCTCAAAAATATGTTGTTTGCTTAACGTGGTTAAACCGGCACCATTGTCTCTATAATGAATACAATATAAATCCTCCGCCAGCTTCTCACCCGTCACCCAAATCTGATGACCACCCGCTGACGCTCTAAAACCGTGTTGCACACTGTTGACCACCAGATTGGTCAGAATGTGCACATGGCTGCCTGGATAAGTTTGCAGTTGCCACTCTGGTGGAATATCCAGCGCCAGTTGCACGCCGGCCTTTTTTAACAGCGGCGATAAAGTCGACAGTATCTGCTGATAATAATGCGCCACGTTCATCTGGCCTTGTTCGGCACTGTGCTGATCGGCCGCAGTGCGTTTAAAGTTCTGGATCAGTTCATCAGCCCGGCTCAAATTCATCTGCAAAAGCGGCAACGCCTGCGCCAGCATCTGGCAAAAATTACGTAAATCGGTTTTCGTCAGCCGGTCGCTCGCGACCAGGTTAGCAAAATGCTGAAATTCATCGGCCATCACACTCTGAGTGGTAATAGCCACACCGAGCGGCGTATTGACCTCATGGGCGATGCCGGCTACCAAATGCCCCAGCGCCGCCATTTTCTCCGACTCCACCAACTGATGTTGCATTTGCTGCAAATCAGCCAGCGTTTGTTGTAACTGTTCGGTGCGTGCTGCCACTTTCTGTTCCAGCTGCAGGTTCAGCGCCTCTAACCTGTCTTCATACTCCACCCGCTCCAGCTCTGCTTCAATGCGCCCTGAAAACAGCTCAAACAGATTTTTTACCAGTTGTTGGTCTTGAATAGGTTGTTGATATAAAGCCACAATAATGCCAATCACCCGGCCTGTTAAATCGTGCAGTGGTGTGCCCAGATAACCTTCCACCCCCATCTGTACCAGCAACTCATCTTTCGGGAAAGCAGCACAAACGTCTTTTGGATAACAACAAAAACTATCGTTGCTGACATTGGCGCAAGGTGTATGTTCCAGCGAATAACTGATGTTATCCACCAGTTTGCCTTTTGCTACCAGAGCAATGGTATTGGCGCTGTGACTCTGTGCATCTAACCTGGCAATAAAAGTGAAATCGGCGCCAATCACCGAATTTAACAGCTGCACTATCCGCTGAAAAAAATCATGGCCTCTGGTGTTCGACACGCCTTCAATCAGGCTTTGCAGCAAAAATTCCATGGCAGGCTCCGATACAAAAGATGAAAAAAGTGTAGCTGAGCAGATAAGGATGTTGCACAGCCAAGCCCCAAAAAATGACTGGTCAAACAAAGTGATGGCGTTCATCATTTGTTTTTAAGCGCCTTGGCTCCCGGCTGGGCGCGCTGCATCCCATACCACAAATGAGTACAACCAAAGAGTACGACACATTGAACACCTCAGATAAAGTTGCTTTGATCACAGGCGCCAGCTCTGGCATTGGCCGCGCTTTGGCGCTGGAACTGCTGGCCAATCAATATAATGTGTATGTCACAGTGCGCCGCGAACAGCAGCTAGCAGAGCTTATCGCATTGGGGTTGTCGCCGCTGCTGCTGGATGTGAATGATCCAATGGCCATCAACCTCGCCATCAGCCAGCTGGAAAACGAACAACAGCAGCTGGATTTACTAATCAACAATGCCGGTTTTGGTGCTATGGGGCCTGTGCTGGATTGTTCTTTTGACGAGCTGAACCAACAGTTTCAAACCAATGTATTCAGTATTGTTGACCTGACCCGCCGTTGTTTACCTTTGCTGGCTAAAAGCGGCGGCACAGTGGTGAATATCGGCAGTGTGTCGGCTGATTTTGTCACGCCTTTTGCCGGTGTGTATTGCGCCTCCAAAGCCGCTTTACATGCGTTAAATACCGCACTGCGCCTCGAGCTGGCGCCTTTTGGCATTCACACTGTGCTGGTGCAACCCGGCGCTATTGCATCGTCTTTTGGCAATACAGCTATTGGCCATGCGGAGCAGTTGTTGTCGGAACAATCGCCCTGGTGGCCACTGCGCCAGGGCATTCGTAAAAGAGCGGCAGCTTCACAGCAAAAACCGACGCCCGCCGATCAATTTGCCGTTAAGGTCGTCAAAAAGCTGCAGCAAAACCCACCACCAAGACGCATCCGCGCAGGGTATGGCAGTGTGATATTACCGCTGTTGGCTGCGGTGTTACCGGAATTTATCCTGGACGCGATTTTACGCCGGCAGTTTTTATTGCCCAAAAACGGCAGCCTGAAAATGAAATAAGCAAAAACAGCATTTCTGGTCAGGACAAGCAGGCAGCAACTCCGATAAGCTTGGTTGATTCTTCCTTCACGGCAACACAGCAATTTTATGGGTTATTTTCATCAGCTTGGTAAAGTACTGTTGTATATCGATGCGCAATTGGCGCACACGCCTTTGAGTGAGCATGGGTCAGTAAAAAACCAACCGAACCCTTTGTCGGTTGACGCTTTGAGTGAAGTCGCCTGCTGGTCAAAATTTCATTTTCAGCGCCAGTTTCAGCAACATTGTGGTTTAACGGTGCAAAGTTATATCCGCTTACGCCTTTTGTTGCGCTCTGCCAGCCAACTGGCGTTTCGTGACACCAGCCTGAGCGACATCAGCGCTTTGTGTGGGTACCAGAACAGCGAATCTTTTAGCCGTGCCTTTCGGGCTTTGATGCAACAAACGCCCGGCGAATTCCGGCAAAACCCGGATTGGCAACAATGGCAGGCGCAGCAGCAACAGCTGTTCCCTATCAATCAGCTCAAACAAAGGATGCACCCCATGGATACCAAAGTTGAGATCAGCAATTTTCCGGCAACCCCAGTGATTGAACTGCTGCATCAGGGCAGCCCAGCCAGCCTTGGCAACAGCATCCGGCGTTTTATTGAATTTCGGAAAAACCAGCGATTGCCACCCACACAACATGCCACTTTTAATTTTTTATATCAGGATCCACAGGCGGTACCGGCAGACGAATACCAGTTTGGTCTGGCGGTGGCGGCTCCGGCACAGCTGGCGTTGGCAACCTTGCCCCAGGGTTTTCGCCACAATATGATCCCGGCAGGCCGCTGTGCCAGTCTGGAGTTTTGTGGTGATGATCAACAGCTTGGCAACTTAGTGAGTTATTTGTATCAACAATGGCTGCCAGAGTCCGGTGAACAACTGGCTGATTTCCCAATATTTTTACAGCGTAAAACCTTTTTCCCCGAAGTAGCGGCCCATCTGGCGCAAAACGTGATTTTTCTGCCACTGCGTTAAATAAGCACTTTGCTTAATAGCTGCGGGTTTATTGCTGCAGCATTCAGGCGGCAATATGCCTGGTGAGCGCAGCAGCGGGCTGTGCCTGAAGTACAATGTTTTGCCGGCACTGCCTGAGCAACTGCTGCACCGGGGTTGCCAGCGCCATGACTTCTTCGTCAACATGGCCGCTGATGTCATGGAGTTGTTGTTGCCATAGCAGCAGCTGTTGTGCTGGGATGGGTTGTTGCTCTGATACGGCCTTGAGCCATAACAACGCAATATCACTGGCTTGGGCTGCCTGGCTTGCCAATAAGCGGATGCTGTTTTGTTGCTTGCCCTGATAATTTTTAAGCTGCGTTGCGGCTGCTGCCCAGCGGGTTAACTGCTGGCTTAAAGCGGCAATTTGGTTGTGATCAGCACAATCCAGCTGCTGAATTTGCATGTGAAAACGCAGCAGTGGCAAACTTTCTGCAGGTAATGCATCTGCCAACCGGTCCAGCGGCGCATCCAGATGATAGGCACCACGCACGGTTTTTAAATGATGGCGGCTGTAATACTGGCTTTGTTCCACCACTTCACTCAGTACGGCCAACAACTCTGCCTGCGCCTTTGAACCCGCCAGCTGTAACAGCCCCTGTTGTTGCTGTTGCTGCTGCAATAAACCCAAATTGTTGCTGTATTTATCCAGCGCCATCAGCCGCTGGTACATCTGGCTTTCATCGGTAAAAGATGCAGGCGACCAGAGCCGTTCCGCCACAGCATAAAGTCGCGGCCAGAGTTTTAAATCCAGCGTATGCGCCGGTGCAAGTTCGGTCCAGAGTGCGGCTTCGCCCCCTAAAATCAGTTGTTTTTCTGCAAGTGACAGCTGGGCGGGTTCGCTGGCTGGCTTCTTAGCCGATTCATCTGTCACAGCTCCTGCTGGTTTAGCACCAAGCGCCGCCACTAAAGCAGCATCAGCCTCTTTGGCTGACCAATGAGTTTCGACTGTAATTTCAAACGGATAAGCTGTATTGCCCAGCATCAGGCTGCTTTGCCACTCCCCACTTTCAAGTTTTTGTAGTTGAAATTCACCTGGCCCTAACCAGCTGTCGAGCAAAAACTGCCAGCTATTGCCTTGTTGTTTCAGCCAGACCGGCGCCATTAAACCCCGCCCCGGCACCCAGAGCCGCACTTGAGCGGGCTCAGCGGGCGAAGCGGCAGTGGCCGGTAACAGCAATAACAAACCATCGATATGTTTGCCATTGAGCCGCTTTAACTGAAAATTCAGCTGCAGCAGCTTGCTGACATCGGCGTTTTGTATAAAACGCGGCGCTGCCACGGCCACAGGGTCGTTGCGGTAATGATAAGCAGTGGGCATGGGCTGATCCAGATAAAAACCGGCCGACAACAGCGTCGCGTGGCCAGCAGCCACACTGCGCGCTACAGCGTCTTGCCCCTGCCAGGACTGCACCAGCACATTTTTTGGCAGATCCGGGTGCAACACTTCGTCCCAGCCCATCATGGTTTTGCCTAAGTTTTTAAGTTCAAGCGCCAGCTTACGGTTAAAAGCGGCATGCAAAGCCGGCATATCGGCCAGCTGCTGTTGTTGCATATAAGCCGCAATAGCCGCACTTTGTTGCCAATGTTCGGTTTTTACTTCGTCACCACCAATATGCAGGTAGGGGTCGGGGAAAATGGCCGTCACTTCTTTTAGTAAGCTGCTGATAAATTGCGATACTTTGGGCGAGCTGACATCCAGCACTGGCGCAAAAACCCCAAAACCGCGCTCCTGTTGATAAGGGCCGGGCATTGCCATCAATTCCGGATAAGCTAAAGCAATAGCGCTGGCATGGCCTGGGAAATCAATTTCCGGCACCAGCCGAATGCCTAGTCTGGCAGCATAAAGCACCAGTTCCCGCATTTGCGCCTGGGTATAAAACTCACCTTGTGACGCCAGTTCAGTCAGCAAAGGGTAATGCTGGCTTTGAAAACGCCAGCCCTGATCGTCGGTTAAATGCCAGTGCAATACATTCAGTTTGGCCGAAGCCATGCCCTGTAACGTCCGTTTTAAATCACTCAGCGGTATAAAACGCCGTGCGCTGTCGAGCAATAAACCCCGCCAGCCAAAACGGGCTTTATCCTGAACTGTGACCAAAGGCAAAGTGCATGGCTGCGCCGCCTGGCAATCTAACAACTGCGCCAGCGTTTCTATGGCATAGAGTGCGCCTGTGCTGGTGGCGGCCTGAATATCAATGCTGCCTGGGCTAATCTGCAGCTGATAACTGTCATCATCGCCTGGCATAGGCACGGCAATCAGACGACCAAATTGCAGTTTTAACACGGGGATCTTGCTGGCTGAGCTGTCGCTTTGGACGGCAATATTGGGTTTATCTGCGCTGGTGCCTTTATCCGGCCTAAGCAGCGCCAAAGGCTGTTTGGCCTGAGCCGAGAGTCTTTGCTGTAAATGTTGCAATAAATAATCTGCCTGAGCGGGTATCGGCGACACCAACTGCAATTGCAGCCCTGTGCCATGTTGCGGCAGTTTAAGCTCACCGGCTTGTTGTTGCACGCTGGCCGGATAAGGCATTAACGGCAGCTGTGGCTGCAATAAGATTTGCTGCTTTGCTTGTACAGGCCCCGCCAGCAATAACAGCCCAAACAATAAGCCGGTCACAAAGCTTCTCATATTACAACTCCGTAACAGGCAACAAACGCAAAGCGCTTAATCCTTGTGCCATCAAGGTTTGATTGGCAGCTTGCAACTGCGGCATCTGTTCAATCGGCATAATAGCGCCCGGCTGCCCCAGCACAGCTGCCGCCAGTTGATGGCCGGTATAAATCGCCGCTGTCACTGCTTCGGCCGCCATTGGCGCGCCCCGAGCCAGCCAGGCCGCTAAAAAACCGGCGGCAAAAGCATCTCCGGCGGCGCTGCTGTCGACCACCTGCGTCACTTTAGTTGCGGCAACTTGCCAAAGCGCAACTTGCTTTGCTCCCTCAGTAGTCGCAACTCCGGCCGCATCCTTGATAGCACTGTTTACCAACATACCGGCCAGACAAGGTTTGGCCCCTTGTTTCACCAGCACCAATT
>JAYRUI010000175.1:0-6372 GCA_041919175.1 Rheinheimera sp.
CTGGAGCACAGGTTTTCGCGCCCCTTCGTTATCCGAACTTGGTGCCGGTACATCTTTAGGCTCTAACTATATTGACTGTGGTGCAGGCACACCTTTTGGTGCTTTGTGTGGTGAATTTGGCAACCCAACGGGTGAGCTGGAATACGATCAGGAAACTTTGGGTAACAAAGGTCTGGACGCCGAAAATTCTGAAGCCATGAACCTGGGTCTATCCTGGAACCTGACTGACAACCTGAATATGACGGTCGATTATTGGCGTTATGAACACACGGATATTGTGGATGTAGATGCCAATACTACCTTAAAGGCCTGTATCGACGGCACAGCGCCGAAAGTAAACAGCGAAGCGGCGTTAAATGGCGCTTTTGGTTGTGTGATGGATGCGGGCAACGACCTGGTGTTTTTACGCACCGGCTTTTTTAACGTTGGAGCCCAGGAAACCGACGGTGTTGATGTCAAAGTGGACTACAAAATCAGCACCAGCGTGGGTGATTTTAAACCCTATTTTGCTGCCACCCGCACCTTAAGTTACGAACGTCAGCTGACCAAAGACGATGCACCTGAAGATTTGCTCGGCAAACTCAGTGGCGCCAGCGAAATTGCCCGCCCTGAATTTGTGGCTGATGCAGGTGTGGACTGGACGCTCAATGACTGGAACGCCAGTTTGTCAGGCCACCATACCAGCTCCCTGGGCGATGGTGACTTTAAGTTTGATAACGACACTGTCGACAGCTGGCTGGTACTGAGCGCCAGTTTGGGTTACCACTTTAATGACAACAACAAAGTGCAGTTTACCGTGCGGAATCTGACCGATAAAGAGCCGCCTTATGCGTCGTCTCCAACCAATGGTTATGCCAGCTCTGTGCACGACTGGTTAGGCCGGGTCTGGACGTTACGTTACACCGTAAAATTCTAAGTTTTTATTCGACCTGGTGTTTTTGGGGGCGCTTAGGCGCCCTCCTTTTTTATTCAGCTCACCAAGCCCTTCGTTAGATAACGGTAGCTAACGCTGTTGTTGCATTCTTTTGTACACGGTTAGGCGCTGTTGTTATGGGTCTTATTAAACCCTGTGATGCAGAACCAAACTGCAACCGGCTGCCAGAACTTGATGTTAAAACCTTTCGCTGTAACTTCTGATATAAAAATCCACTTTAGTGGATCCAATTTAATCACAGCTAAGGCATAATAAGAATTATTCTTATTCTCTGGCTTTAATGAAAGGTTGTGAAGATGGCAAAAGTTGTGATGTTTTTCCTGCTCAGTCTGTTTAGCAGTTATTGTCTGGCATCAGATAAATTAATCCAACTCATCGAGTATATTGGCGCTGATTATTCAGCTGCTGTTGCTGATGGCAAGGTGATCAGTGAAGGTGAATACGGCGAGATGACCGAATTTGCCACTTTGATTGTTGAAGACGTTAATGCCAGCGGCAATACCACTTTAAAACAACAAGCCGCTGAACTTCAAAGCATGATTGCCGGCAAAGCCGATGTAACAGCAGTTAAAAATTTAACTGCACTGATGCGCCAGTCAGTCTTGTCGGCCATGACACAGTTGCCTTTACCCAAAATCACACCAGATCTTCGCAAAGGCGCAGCGCTTTTTGCACAAAACTGCGTGGCTTGCCATGGTGAAACCGGTTTAGGGGATGGTGCCGCCGGTGCCCAAATGGACCCTGCCCCAACCAACTTCCATGAGCTGGAACGCCATAACGCCCGCAGCTTATTTGGTCTTTTTAATACCATCACTTTGGGTGTGGCTGACACCGGCATGATGTCCTTTAAGCATCTGGATGAACAAAGCCGCTGGGATCTGGCGTTTTATGTGGGCCATCTGGCAAGCAAACCGCTGCCAACCGAAGCTGCGCCGGAGGCTCTAATTCATCCTGATCAAGTGACACGGCTGCTTACCGCGACCCCGGCCGATATAACTGAACAATATCAGGACGGCGGCACTGCCCTGATGGCGTTGTTCCGCCAACACCCTGAGCGGTTTTATCAGGCGAAACAACAAGACCCATGGCTGGTAGCAAGCAATAACCTGAACCTGGCCAAATCGTTATTAACCACCAACCCAGCCAGCAGCTACGACCTTACAGTAGCAGCTTATCTGGACGGTTTTGAACTGGTAGAAGCGCAGCTCGATGCCATAGACAGAGCTAAACGCAACGACATTGAAAAGAACATGATGCAGGTGCGTACGCTGGTGAAAAATAGCCCAGAGGACGCGGCAACAGTTGCGGCTATCGACCAGGTGGTTGTGCAACTGACTGAAGCCCGCGCCCTGGTATCTTCTGCTAATTTAACCGGTGAAAGTGTCTGGTTGCTGGCGCTGTTGATTTTATTGCGTGAAGGTCTGGAAGCGCTGCTCGTAGTTGCTGCTATTTACGCTGTTGCGGTGAAAACCGGCCGTAATGAACTGAAACGCACCGTGCATGCCGGCTGGATTTCTGCCCTACTCCTTGGCGCTATTACCTGGGTATTGTCGAGTTTTGTGATTGAAATTTCCGGTGCTTCGCGGGAGCTTACCGAAGGTTACACCGCGCTGATTGCAGCTGCCATTCTGTTTTACATGGGCTTTTGGATGCACAGCAAAACCAGTGCCAGTGAATGGCAGCAGTTTATCCAAAGCAAAGTACAAAATGCGCTGAGCGGAGGCACCCACTGGACCTTAGCGCTGGTGGTATTCCTGGCTGTGTATCGTGAAGTCTTTGAAACTATTCTGTTTTACCAATCTTTGTGGTTACAGGGTGGTCAAATCCATCAGGGTGCCTTTGCCGGCGGTATTGTCACCGGCCTGCTGGCACTTGCCGTAGTGGCTGTTGGCGTGATGAAATTTGCCGTTAAATTACCGCTGAAAAGCTTTTTTGGCACCACAGCTGTGTTGATGCTGATATTAGCTTTTGTGATGGCAGGTAAAGGTATTGCTGCATTACAGGAAGCAGGTCAGTTATCAGCTGCTGCTTTAAGTTTCCCTTCCATCAGCTGGCTTGGGATTTATCCTACCTGGCAAGGCTTAACTTTACAGGCCACTTTGCTGGTGTTGGCTACTTTGTATTTTATCCGTGCCCGGGGTAAGTAAGAAAGGTGACGAAGAGAGGTAAATGACGCCTCGATAAACGTACCCAACTGAGCAAAAAAACGGCGACTTAAAGTCGCCGTTTTTACTTTTAACACAAGGTGTTCATTAAAGAGTAATCAGCCTGTTGCTGATTACTCCGCAACCACCATCACAGCTTTTTCAACTTCAGCCATTGGCAGCGGATCGTTGGTATTTACAGTGAGCACTGAAGTACCAAGCGTTGCACCACCATTGATAAAACGCATACCGGCGAGGTAACGTTTACCCTGTGCTAAACCTGACCAGCTCAGACTGACCGTTGGTGTACCACCCACAACCGCAGTGCCTGGCATACTCAGACGGAAACTGCCGCCTTTGTCTGCAGTGCTGACAGCCCAGGTGGACAGGTTAAAATCAGACGAGCTGTTGTTGGCAAGCTGATAACCGCCCAAACAAACTTTATAAGTACCGGCTGCAGGATTTAACAGTTGTACCTGTTCATCCGAGCCTGCTCTTAAGCTGGTGGCAACTACGGTGTTTGCCGGGTTTAACAGGATCATATCAATGTCGTCGCCGGCAGGACTGTTGTGACCTGTAGTTTCAACATTAAAGGTCGCGGCACGTAATACCACTGTATTGGCTGGCACCACCAAATCGCGCATCACTGTACCTTTGGCATTAGAACGACATGCCGCGGATAACTGTGTTGAAGTGTCAATTGAACCTGACGCTGCCTGACCTATGGTTAATGGCGTTACTGTAGCAGCTTTTAACCCACCGACAGCAGAAGTCATTGCACCGCCAAAACCAGTGGCGATTGGGAACATCAGACGGCCTGTCGCCTGTTCACTGATCAGTTCAGCGACTGAGCCAAATAACACCGATTTTACCGACACCGGGCTACGCACTTCGTGAACCCCATCAGACCACACCAGAGCGCCAAACGACCATGTGCCTATGGCCGCAGAAGTACGGGTGGTGGTGACTGAAAACGTCGCGGACTGATTTGGTGCCAATGTCAGGCTGGATGGCGTTACAGCCACCTGATAACCAGGCACCACAGCTGACGCTGTATAAGTTGCAGCAGAATCACCTACGTTGGTGACAGTACGCTGCACTGTGGTAGTACCCAGGTTACTGGCAATAGTGATGGACGGCAGGTTCAGATTTTGATCTGTCACACGACCCACATTCGTACATACAGCAGCGCTCACTGAAGGTGCATTAATACCACAAAGGAATCGGACATAATCCACTGGCTTGATGTCATACACCAGGCCAGGTGCAACCGCTTTGTTTGGCACTACATGACCAGCACCCTGTCCCCATGGCAAAGTACCATTTTGTGCACCAGGTAAACCATCATCCACCGTCATGCTGCCTGTGGTCATCAGGGCAGACTTAATCATTGCAGGTGACCAATCCGGATGTTGTTGTTTTAACAACGCAGCTAAACCAGCGACATGTGGGCTCGACATGGATGTACCTTGCAGGAAGTCCCATGCCGGAACCCCTTCAGCGCCGTTGGCAATAGCATCACGCTCTGCTTCAGTGGTTGCCGGCACGTAGCCTGCCAGAATATCGACGCCTGGCGCAGTTAAATCGGGCTTGAGCATATTGGCATAACCACGGTTTGGACCGCGTGAAGAAAAACTACCCATCATCGGTGCTGGCGTCGTTCCCTTGATAGAGGCAAACTGGCTCAGCGCTGCGGTAGCGGCAGCATTTCCTGCTAAGTGGTTTTTCACAGCAGTACCATCAGCAAGCGATAAATGCACTGTTGGCAACACATGTGCAAAAGCTGAAATAGTGCCAGAACCCCCAGCGACGTTGGTGATAATAGTACCCACACCACCGGCCTGACTCACGGCCAGACTTTTGTTCACCAGGTTGGTAGTACCGCGGTCACAGACCACAACTTTCCCGGCTACTTTGGCAGGGTCTAACACCACTGCACCATCAGTTGCACCATAACATAAGGCCGCCTGCGTCAGACTGGCACCTTCCATAGCAGCATCACGACCGGTAATCATATTGGTGGCAGGCAAAGCGGTTTGATTTAATGAACCGCCCTGATAGCTGGCGCCATTGTCCAGCACCACTGTGGCTGCGTTAAATCTGTCGTGGGTAGATGCGCCAACTGTGGTTAACCATGGACCTAAGTGCGCAACAGCGTTCCCAGGACCACTGTTACCGGCAGAAGCAGCAACATAAACACCGGCGTTCGCAGCACCTAAAAAGGCCAGTTCTACAGGATCATTGACCGTCGTCTGGCTGCCACTGATAGAGTAGTTAATGACATCAACACCGTCAGCAACGGCTTTTTCGATGGCTGCGACGTTGTCACCGGTGAAACATGAATTTTTTGGTAAAGCCAGATTAGCCGGGTCTTTATAACTCCAGCACACTTTATAAGCAGCAATACGGGCACGCGGAGCTATACCCGACGCCTGGCCCATCGACACGCCGGCAACTGAGGTATCCACTTTTGCATTACCACCGGCGGTAGTAGCAGTATGAGTACCGTGACCGCCGTTATCGCGTGGTGACACGTAATCGCTCCAGTGCGGCGAATATAAACCCTGAGCTATCAGACTGCGGTAGGTCGCATCAAAGTACTGAGCGCCGATCAATTTGTTATTACAGTTGCTCAGGCTAAAGCCTTCACCGGCCTGACAAATGCCTTTCCATTTTGCCGGTGCCGGGCCATAAACTTCGCTGCCCTCGTTGGAGAAAGTGGCAGTACCGTTTTCATCAACTCTATCCGCAAAAGCCGGGTTTTCCGGCCATACACCACTGTCTACCACACCGATAATGATATCTTCACCGGCAGCATTCTGACCACCGGCTTTGGCCCAAATGCCATCCGGTACGTCCAGTTTCAGAAAGCCAGGCGTGTAGTTGGTGGTTAACTCATGCGGTTGGTCAACACGGATCGCAACGACTGAACTGTCTTTTTTTAATGCCCTGACTTCGGCATCGGTTAACATCGCTGAAAAACCATTAAACACCAGGCTGTACTGATGGATAGGCTGTGCATCCGGCACCAGATTCAACACTTGTTGTTGTTGTCCGGCAAGGTAAGACTGATAAGTTTGCACTTGTGCCTGTGCAGCATCAAGGCGTTGACCGGCAGCTGGTTTCGTTGCTTTTAAACCGGCAATACCACCGGTGTAAGAAGCAGCAGGCGCTGCAGCAAGTTGCACTATATAAGGACGGCGGATTTCATTGTTTTGTGCAGCAAGGACTGCATTTGCGGCCAGCATCGCCAGCATGGCCAAAGACATTTGCGATAATTTCATAAAAAAGACC
>JAYRUI010000176.1:0-6367 GCA_041919175.1 Rheinheimera sp.
CGCTTCCTCCCGTTGCCAGATCGTGCCAAACACAAACAAAAAAAAGCCCGCAATTACGCGGGCTTAGCGGCATTTCATGCCATCAGGTGCCTGGCTGTGCCAGACGCGGAATCATTCCCACTCAATAGTTGCTGGTGGTTTACCGGAAACGTCATAAACCACACGGGAAATGCCGTTTACTTCATTGATGATACGGTTTGACACATGACCCAGCAGCTCGTAAGGCAGGTGCGCCCAATGTGCTGTCATAAAGTCGACGGTTTGCACAGCACGCAGTGACACAACCCAGTCGTATTTACGGCCATCACCCATTACGCCCACAGATTTCACCGGCAGGAATACGGTAAAAGCCTGGCTAACTTGCTCGTACCAACCGGATTTATGCAACTCTTCAATAAAAATCGCATCGGCTTTACGCAGTAAGTCACAATATTCTTTTTTCACTTCGCCCAGTACCCGCACGCCTAAACCAGGGCCAGGGAACGGGTGACGGTACAACATGTCGTAGGGCAGACCCAGCGCCAGACCCACTTTGCGTACTTCATCTTTAAAGAGTTCACGCAAAGGCTCAACCAGACCCATTTTCATTTCCGCAGGCAAACCGCCAACGTTATGGTGTGACTTAATCACATGGGCTTTGCCGGTTTTAGAAGCGGCTGATTCGATAACGTCAGGGTAAATAGTGCCCTGTGCTAACCATTTTGCATTGGTTAATTTTTTCGCTTCTTCGTCAAAAACTTCAACAAAAACGCGGCCGATAATTTTACGTTTGGCTTCAGGTTCTGCTTCAGAGGCCAATGCATTCAGGAAACGGTCTTCAGCTTTTACATGAATAATGTTCAGACCAAAATGGTCGCCAAACATATCCATCACTTGCTGGCCTTCGTTCAGGCGCAATAAACCGTTATCAACAAAAACGCAGGTCAGGTTTTTGCCGATGGCGCGGTGCAATAACATGGCAACCACAGAAGAATCCACACCACCGGACAAGCCTAAAATGACCTGATCGTCACCCACTTGTTTTTTGATGTTGGCAATAGCGTCATCAATGATAGTGGCCGGCGTCCAGAGTTTTTCACAACCGCAGATATCAACAATAAACTGTTCCAGCATGCGCAGGCCCTGACGGGTATGGGTCACTTCAGGGTGGAACTGCACACCGTAAAACTGCTTGGTTTCATTGGCCATAGCGGCATGCGGGCACGTAGGCGTTTGCGCTGTGGTGACAAAACCAGCCGGAATTTCCACAACTTTATCACCGTGGCTCATCCACACATCCAATAAACCGTGGCCTTTGTCATTGACGTGATCTTCAATGCCAGCAAACATTGGATTATTAGCGATTATTTCGACCTGGGCGTAACCAAACTCACGTTTGTCAGAGCTGGCGACTTTACCACCTAACTGCTCGGCCATAGTTTGCATGCCATAACAAACGCCTAATACCGGCACATTGGCTTCAAACACATACTGTGGCGCCCGTGGCGAACCGGCTTCGGTCACACTCTCAGGGCCGCCGGATAAAATAATACCGGTAGGGTTAAATTCAGCGATTTGTTCAGCTGTGACATCCCAGGCCCAGAGTTCACAATAAACGCCAATTTCGCGGACACGACGCGCGATCAACTGGGTATATTGCGAACCGAAGTCGAGAATAAGAATACGGTGGAAATGGATATTTTTGCTCATATCAACCTTGTGTCGGTAGCGGGCCGATTTGAATCGGCCGGAAAAACTACGCCGGCATGCACCAGCGCTTTATCACCGTCATCCTTGAAGCCGCGGGGTTGTTGGCCGCTTTCACTCACCCTCATCACATAGTTCACTATGCTCAGAGGGATTCGTTCAATTGCCGCCTACCCGCATCATCAATGATTTTGGGGATATCATTAGCCAATACGGTAGTTTGGCGCTTCTTTGGTGATCTGTACGTCGTGCACGTGCGATTCGCCCATACCAGCTGAGGTCACTTTGACAAACACTGGTTTAGTACGCAGCACTTCGATGGTTTCACAACCGGTTAAACCCATAGATGAACGTAAACCGCCCATTTGCTGGTGGATAATGTTTTCGATTGGACCTTTATAAGCCACCCGGCCTTCAATCCCTTCAGGAACCAGTTTTTCAGCGTTGTTGCTGCCCTGGAAATAACGGTCAGAAGAACCATTCCGTTGTGCCATGGCGCCCAGCGAGCCCATACCACGGTAAGATTTGTAATAACGGCCCTGATAGAGTTCTACTTCGCCCGGTGCTTCTTCAGTACCGGCAAACATTGAACCGACCATCACACAATGCGCACCAGCTACTAAAGCTTTGGACACGTCACCAGAGAAACGGATACCACCATCGGCAATAATACAAACGTCCATGCCTTTCACGCCTTCTGCAGCGTCGGCAATAGCGGTAATTTGTGGTACACCACAACCTGTGACAATACGGGTGGTACAGATAGAACCAGGACCAATGCCCACTTTCACAGCGTTGGCACCTGCTTCTGCCAGCGCTTTGGCACCTTCAGCAGTTGCCACGTTACCGGCCACAATTTGTAAATCAGGGTAGGCAGCGCGGGTTTGTTTCACGCGATCAATTACACCTTGCGAATGACCATGTGAAGTATCAATCAGCAGGATATCCACACCGGCTTCCACCAGAGCTGCAATACGCTCGTCTGTGCCCGGGCCTACACCTACAGCAGCGCCAACACGTAAACGACCAAATTCGTCTTTACAGGCATTTGGTTTGCTCGCCGCTTTGTAATAATCGCGTACTGTAATTAAACCTTTGAGTTTAAATGCGTTATCAACCACCAGTACCTTTTCAATACGGTGTTTGTGCATTAACGCCAACGCGTCAGGGCGTGGCGAATCTTCGTGCACAGTCACCAGGCGTTCGCGTGGCGTCATCACAGAAGAAATAGGCGCTTGTGGATTGCTTTCAACATTTAAGTCGCGGCCTGTGACAATACCCACCAGGTTATTGTCGGCGTCAACCACAGGGAAACCGGAAAAGCCGTGTTGTTGTGACAGCTGCTGTACGTCACGGACTGTTTGTTCCGGACGCACTGTGACAGGATCAGACACCACACCACTTTCGTATTTTTTCACTTTACGAACGTTGGCAGCCTGCTCTTCGATGGTCATATTTTTGTGGATAAAACCAAGACCACCTTCCTGCGCTAAGGCAATGGCCAGGCGTGCTTCGGTCACTGTATCCATCGAGGCGGAGACCATCGGGATATTCAGAGTGATTTTGCTGGTCAGTTGAGTCCGCAGATCTGCGGTATGGGGTAACACTGTGGAGTGCGCTGGTACAAGTAACACGTCGTCAAATGTGAGCGCTTCTTTCACTATCCTGAGCATTGCAACAATCTCTCTGTGTGAGTTAAATAACGGGGAATGTTGCGGCGCTATTTTAGTCGCTTTTGCCGAGTGTCACAACGCATTTTTTACTTTTGTGGTAGATTAGCAAAAGTTTCCGTTAAAGCGCTTTGCCAGAACAACAGCTATGCAACAAGCCGATATCTACACAGTTTCCCGGTTAAACTCCGAAGTTCGCCTGACCTTAGAGCTGCAATTCCGTCAGTTGTGGCTGGTGGGTGAAGTGTCAAATTTTGTCGCTGCAAGTTCTGGTCACTGGTATTTTTCGCTGAAAGATCAAGCGGCTCAGGTGAAAGTGGCGATGTTTAAAACCACCAACCGCAATGCCACTTTTACCCCGCGCAATGGCCAGCAAGTGATGGTGCGCGCCCGTATCAGCGTGTACGAACCACGTGGTGAATATCAGTTATTGGCCGATTTTATTGAACCGGCCGGTGACGGATTATTACGACAACAGTATGAGCAGCTCAAAGCCAAATTAGCAGCCGAAGGTCTGTTCGCGCCAGAGCGGAAAAAGCCGCTGCCGCTAAACGCCCAAAAAATTGGCGTGATCACTTCACCAACCGGCGCTGCTATCCGCGATATTTTAACCGTGCTAAAGCGTCGTGCGCCCGGCATTGATGTTGTTATTTACCCTTCTTTAGTGCAAGGCGCTCAGGCCGCCGGCGATTTAACTGCGGCGCTTAATCATGCTATCCGGCGCAATGAATGTGATGTGTTAATCATCGGCCGTGGCGGTGGTTCATTAGAGGATATGTGGTGTTTTAACGACGAAACACTGGCCCGCACTATTGCAAACTGCCCTATTCCTATCGTCAGTGCTGTTGGCCATGAAATAGATTTTTCTATCAGTGATTTTGTGGCCGATTTACGCGCAGCCACCCCTTCGGCGGCGGCTGAGTTGGTTTCGCCGGATCAACAACATCAACTTGCCACTTTGTTGCAATTAAAACAGCGCCTTAGCCAAAGCATCCGGCAGAATCTCGGGCAAAAGGCCCAGCTGTTTTTACACCAACACAGTAAATTGCAGTTATTACACCCGGCCAGACGTTTGCAACAGCAACAACAGCGGCTCGATGAATTACACATCCGCTTGCAGCAATCCGTTTTGCATAAATTACAGCAAAGCCAGCAACAGCTGCAGCTACAACAAAAAGCCTTGTGGATATTGTCACCGGAGCAGCAGCTGAAAAGGCAGCAGCTTAAACTACAGCAATTGCAACAGCGTTTAGAGCGCAGTGTTAAGCAACAACTTACCAACAAACAACAAAGCTGGCAGGCGCTGAGTCGCGAGCTGCATACCGTCAGCCCTTTGGCTACGTTACAACGGGGTTATAGCATTGTCTTTGATGCAAACAACACTGTGGTGAAATCTGTTTCGCAGTTGCAGCCTGGGGATTTAGTGCAGCTGAAACTGGCAGATGGGAAGGTTCAGGCGCAGGTAAGCACAGTCGAACCACCGCAATAACAACAAGGATAAAAAAAGCCGCAATATCAGCGCTGTGCTTGTTGCTGTTGCTTCAGAAAAGCTTGCAGCAACAACACCCGCTCTGGTCTGCTAAACAGTTGATAAAGTGCCAGCCAGTCTGCGGCAGTCATCCAGGGCAACTGATGCCGCCACTCAATACGCCCGGGCGCAAACTGCCAGCACAACTGCTGCTGTTTTACTTTAATGCCCGCCATTAAATCCACTTCTGTACCATCTGCCGCCATAAAACGGGCAAAAGCTTCACTTTGATATTCCGGGTGTGGCGGCACCTCGACCGGTTTCAGCACATGGCCTAGTGCAGCCGCTATCAAAGGGAAATCTTTTTGGCTACAGACTAAATCCAGATCACGGGCTTTGGTTAACAAACCAAGTTCCAGCATCAATAAACTGCCGCCAATGCCAAATTCCAGACCACTTAAAGCTGAGGCTAGTTGCCGGGCAAGCTGAAAAGGTGCACTTTGCAGCAAAATCTCAGTCGTTGCCTGCTCACAAATCAGAGGGGCAGCTGATAGAAGATGACTGTTTGTTGTCATGATATTCACCTGCGAAATCCGCTAATTGCAGCAACAACAATGACAACTCAATCATTTTTGCTACCGCCGAAGTTCTGCCTCCTTGTTCAGTCTTCGCCTGAAATAAAAGTTAAAAAGTAAAAAAACCGCCAGCAGGCGGTTTTTTACAGCAGGCGCCCGTTAACCAGGCTGACCTGGTTTTTTCTTATTCGCCAGATTCGCACGCGCTTTTAAAATACGATCACGTTTATATGTTTGAAGTGCCGTTAAATTACTCCGGCGTTCAGCAAATGGGTTATCACCACCACGGAATTCTACCCGCACCGGTGTGCCCATCATTTGCAGCGATTTACGGAAATAGTTCATCAGATAACGTTTGTACGAATCCGGTAAATCTTCCACCTGATTGCCGTGAATAACAATCAGCGGTGGGTTATAACCACCGGCGTGTGCGTATTTCAGCTTAACACGGCGGCCTTTCACCAATGGCGGCTGGTGATCTTCCTGTGCCATTGTCATGATTTTAGTCAGTAAGGCTGTGCTGACGCGGCGGGTGGCTGAATCAAAAGCTTCTTCTACTGATTCAAACAAATTACCCACGCCAGAGCCGTGCAACGCCGAGATAAAATGCAAACGGGCAAAGTCGATAAACCCTAAACGACGGTCCAGTTCACGTTTCACTTCATCTTTAATGCTGTCGTTTAAGCCGTCCCATTTGTTAACCGCAATCACCAGAGAACGACCGGCATTCAGCACAAAACCTAAAATGCTTAAATCCTGATCAGAAATACCCTGTTGTGCGTCCAGCACCAGGATCACCACGTTGGCATCTTCAATCGCCTGCAGCGTCTTAACGACTGAGAATTTCTCAACAACATCATCAATTTTGCCACGACGACGCACACCAGCAGTGTCAATCAGGGTGTATTTACGCTCACCGCGCTCCATCGGAATATAAATCGAATCGCGGGTGGTGCCGGGCATGTCAT
>JAYRUI010000177.1:0-6359 GCA_041919175.1 Rheinheimera sp.
TCACTTCAGCCTTGCTGCTGAGTGCACCTTTATTGCTGACCGCTTGTGGCGGTGGTGGTGGCTCAGACAACAGCATGCCGGCACCCACAACAGCGACTTTTGCTTTACAGGTCAGTGATGCGCCAGTGAACGATGCAGCAGCGGTGGTGGTTTGTTTTAATGCCATTGAGCTGACAGGCAATGGCAATGCCACACAAAAATATCTGATAGGGTCAGATTCGGTGGCCGCAGCGCCAAATAACCTTTGTCTGAACGCCCAGGGTAATGTGATTGCCAATAGCCGTGGTATCGACTTATTAAAATTGCCAGGCGCGCTGGCAGAGTCTGTAGTGACAGGTGCCACAGTGCCAGCTGGTAATTATGGCCAGCTGCGTCTTGTACTGAGCGAAGGCTCTTATATTCAGCTCAAAGATGGCAGCAAAAAAGCGCTGTCGGTACCTTCCAACGAGCTGAAGCTGTTGGGCCCAACTTTGTCGGCTGGCGGCACTTTTAGTTACACCCTGGAATTTGATTTACGCAAAGCGGTCGTCAATAACAAAACAGGGCAAAACTATCAGTTAAAACCAACAGGTTTACGTTTGGTGGATACCAGCCAGATTGGTCATTTAAAAGGCACAGTCAGCGAAACGTTGTTAATGAACAACCAGCTTAGCAACCAGTGTGCAGTGGCCCCTGCCGATAAAACCAAGCCGGTTGGGGTGGTGTATCTGTATAAAGGGGCTGATTTAGCACCGGCCACTTTGGCCGATTATGGTGGCACTCAGGCCAACCAGCCTTATGCCAGCGCACCTGTGTTGTTTGATGGTGCTACCAGTTACAACTATGAAATTGGTTTTATTGATGCCGGCACTTATACCGCGGCCTTTAGCTGCAACACTGTGGACGACCCTGAACAAGCCGATGTGGTCACTTTTCTCACCACTAAAACCCAGGCAATTACCGCGAACAAAACACCGGTATTGCTGAACTTTTAACAACACAAATACAGGCAATAGCCCTTGCCTGAAGCCAATAAAAAACCGCCATCCGGCGGTTTTTTATTGCTGCCGATCCAGGTTGTGATCAGTTATAACTGGTTTCAAAAGCTTTAATCACGCGGGATACACCGTTGACATGACGGGCAATTTCTACCGCTTTGTCGGCCTCTGCACTGCTCACCAGGCCCATTAAAAATACTTCGCCGTTTTCGGTCACTACTTTGATATTTAATGCGCTGATTTCTTTATCACCCACCAACATGCTTTTCACCCGGGTGGTGATCCAGCTGTCGCGGCTTCTGGTGGTAAAAGAAATTGGGTTGCCGACGCGGATTTGGTTTTGTACGTCTTTTACACCCTGAATGGGCTGTACTAAAGACGTTGCCAACTCTACCAGTTCCTGGCTTGGCGCCTGACCTGTCAGCAGCAAAATGCCGTTGTAGCTGTTCACATTAATATGGGCACGTTCTTCCAGTGTTTTGTTTTCTTCCAAAGCACGTTCTGCTTTCACAACGATGCTGCTGTCGTCAATTTGTGAACCCAGAGTACGGCGGTCGGAGGCTGAAGTGACCGCGGAAGCACCACCCGCCACTACGGCAGCGGCGCAAGCTTGTAATAATAAAGTCAGGCTGATAATAGCGGTCAGTTTGAACAAAGGTTTGATATTGGACATAGCGCTCTCCTTAATTATTCGTCGTCTTGTTGCGGAAATAATGTGTTGTCGATGAGTTCGCAGACACAATGTAATAAAAAGGCATAACATTCAAAAATCCGCGCCGGGCGATGCGCCGGTACCCGCAGTTCAACATCGGTATTGCCGAGTAATCCCGACAGCTCGCCGTTGTTGTCCACAGTTAAGGCAATCACTGTCATATCTTTGGTTAATGCAGCTTCTACCGCTTTAATTAAGTTATGTTCGTGACCTGTCAGTGACAACACCAGCAAAATGTCGCCATCCTGGCCCAAAGCTCTGACCTGGCGCGCCAGATAATCCTGATGTTGGTTGTCACTTTGCAAACCAGACAGCTCAGTTTGTAACGCCAAAGCCGGCAGGCAAGGACGTTCGGTTTCAAACTGATCCAGCAGCAGCTGGGAAAAATGGCTGGCCAAAGCGCGGGCTGCACCTTCACCACAACACAATACTTTCCGGTCGCTGACCAGCGCCTGTACTATGGTCAGGGCCGCTGCTTCAATAGGTTCGGCCAGCGCTTCGCCGGTGGCTATCATGGTCTGAATGTTTTCGGTAAACAGCTGCCGGATATGTTCTTGCATGCGCGGGATTCCTGCCTTGTTCGCTAAAATGCGTTTTTAATCCATTCGATCTGGTAAGGGCTGTCGCCACTGATTGCTACCACATCAAAACGACAACCAGCCTGGCTGTGTTGTTGTTGTAAAAACCAGGCGGCGGTTTGCCTGAGTTTTTGTTGTTTTTGCGGCGTGACAGCAGCAGCTGCACCACCAAAAAAGTTGTTTTGCCGGTATTTTACTTCAACAAAAACCCATTGTTTTTGCTGCTGGCAAATCAGGTCCAGCTCACCAAAACGACAACTGACATTACGGGCAAACAGGCTCAGGCCTTGTTGCTGCAGATATTCAACAGCCACAGTTTCAAAATAAGCCCCTTTGCCACTGCTGCTGTGCGCTGCATTCACTTTAGTTGCCGCTCTTATTGCCGCTGACCACAGTTAATTTGCCTTTACCATAACGGGCCAGCGTTAATTGCCGCTGAATATTCTGGTCCTGGTTTAACCGCAAACTGCCGGTCAGGCCGTGATACAACATGGCCGGGAACAGCTGTTGTTGTTTTAGCCTGGCGATCAGCGCCATAGCGTCATAACCCATGGCAAACAAACGTTGTGAAGTTTCATCCTGCTCGGCAAAAAGCTGCTCGTATTCAGCGCGCAGTGGCAGTTTGGGCTCTTGTGGCACCAGCCATGGCATTTCGGTCAGCGTCATACCGGCTAAATCGCGGATGTCAGTGCGATCTATCGCCAGACTATGGCTGCGTGAGCTGGCATAAATAGGTAAAGCCGGTGCAGTTGGGCTGACCGTCACATCAATAAAAGGTTTAAACAACCTGGTTTGGGTGGCGTCGGCCAGCAAATAAATAGCGTCCACATCGAGGCGGCTGTGCATTTCCGCATTCACTGTTTTACCGGCGTACTTATTAATTTCATTCACCCGCTCTGTGCTGGCGCCGGTTTCTAAAAAGGTGTTAATCAGCGCTCTGAGTTCTTCCTGGGTCGTAAAAGTGTAACTTTCAACTTTATCGCCGTTTTGCGTTTGCCAAAGTTGTTGGAAATGTTGTGCCATCCGCTGATTAATCGGGCTTCTGGCACTGATCAGAATGGGGTGCTGATAGTGTTTTTGCCGGAACAGTTCCACCATTTGAGCCGCTTCATCTTCAGCACTTAAGGCAAAATAAAACTGGTCCGGGTTTGGCTGGTTATTGGCTTGTTTGCTGTTTAAAAACAGCGTTGGCCAGCGCCAGTTCGGCAGGCTTTGCAGTTTATCAACATCTTCCCTCAGTAAAGGCCCAACCACAAAATCAATTTGCTGGCTTTCCAGCGCCGCTACTATAGCTTCCGGTGCCTGGCTGCTGTCAATAAAATGCAGGCTGCGCTTTGGCGTTTGCGCAGTTGCAGCCACCATGCCCATTTGCACTGCTTCGCCCAGCGCTTTAAAGCTGCCGGATAACGGCAAAATCACGCCAATTTTTGTTGGCTGATAAGCAGGGGTTTTAGCCAGTTGTTGAATAGATTCAGGTAAATTTTCAAGTGCCGGCATGCCCGGGTGGCGTTGTTGCCAGTCGGCAAGCGCCTGTTGCATCGCATCCTGGTTGCCGGCAAAACTAAAGGCAATTTCCACCAGATTTAACCAGGCTGCGGCGCGGGGTCTGGCTTGTTGTGCCAGCGCTTTATGTTCGGCAGGGCTTAACTGCAGCAGATGTTGCCATAGCAAATTTTGCAGCTGCGTGTCTGCGGCTGCATTGCCCGCCAGTTCATCCTGAGCCAGCAACCAACGCAGGGCGGGGATTAACTGTCTGTTTTTTGAGAAAAAATCGGCAGCAAGCAAAGTGAAGTCTTTGCGATCGTCCGGCGTCACATCGGTCAGATGGGTTTGTGTTAAAAAATCTTCGGCGGCAGCAAACTGATTATTCAGTAAATAACTTTGCAATAACGGCAGCATATTTTGCGCGCGAATTTGGCCATAAGCCGACTGACGTAAACTGTGGGTAATGGCCAGGCTGCGTTGTGGGTTCAGTTTTTCTTCCAGCAGCGTTTTTGCTTCGCTCAGCAAATCACGCTGTTTTTGTTCAAAACTGTCCTGGGCTATAGCCGTAACAGGTGTTTCCACCTTTTGATAACTGACATCAACGGCATTGGGGTCCAGTTTAAATACTTCTGCTTCGGCCTCGGCTTTCACAGGAGCGGGGGCTGCCACTATGTTGCTGGCGGCAGGGGCGGGCGCAGGCGCAGGTGTCTGGCCACAACCCGACAGTAGCAAGGCAACACAAACAGGAGACCAAAGTGGGAATTTGCTGGATTTCACAATGCACAGTTACAATAGCCGACGAATGGCTGTCATCTTATACCATTTCTACTGCCGGATCACGCCAGCCTCACGGGCTGAGTTGTTGTTTTGGCTGATTTTTCGCCGCGGGCCTTTTGCCTTGCCTGAATAAGGAAAAACCTTATGACTTCTGCCCACCAAAGCCCGGCTGCCGGAACCTTGTACATTGTTGCTACGCCTATTGGCAATCTGGACGATATTAGCCAGCGTGCATTAAAAACTTTAACTTCAGTGGCCTGGGTGGCGGCTGAAGATACTCGTCACAGCGGTAAGTTACTGAGCCATTTTAATATTTCAGCGCGGTTTTTATCCTTGCACGACCATAACGAAAAACAACGGGCTGCCAGTTTGTTGCAAAAGCTGCAAGCCGGTGAAGATGTGGCGCTGGTGTCCGATGCCGGCACCCCGCTGATTTCCGACCCCGGTTACAGTCTGGTGCGGTTATGCCGTGACGCCGGTGTGCGTATAGTGCCAATTCCAGGCCCTTGTGCTTTGATTGCGGCTTTATGTTGTGCCGGTTTGCCAACGGATAAATTTCATTTTATTGGCTTTTTACCGGCCAAATCCGGTCAGCGCCAACAGGTGCTGAAAGACATTCCGCCACAGGTTGGCACTGTGATTTGTTATGAAGCGGCGCGGCGTGTCAAAGACACCCTGGCCGATGTGGCTGCAGTGTATGGCGCTGAACGTGAGTTGGTGTTGGCCAAAGAGCTGACTAAAACTTTTGAGCATTTTTGCCATGGCACCGCTGACAGCATCACGGCCTGGCTGGAAGAAGATCCACAACGTTGTCAGGGCGAAATGGTGTTGATGATAGCGCCACCTGCCGCCAAAGCAGATGACGATATCAGTGCTTCGGTGCAACAAACCTTAAAGTTACTGATGGCCGAATTACCGCTGAAAAAAGCTGCTGCTTTAACGGCAGAAATTCATGGTGAGAAGAAAAATGCCTTATATAAGCTTGGTTTAAGTTGGGGCGACGCAGACTAGTCAGCTGATGGTTCACGCTTTACAGCGCTATTCAGGGCTGGGGTTGTTGCTGGTTTTGGCGGGAACCAATTCTGTCGTTGCAACCCCCACCAGCGCCTGAATACGTGTCAGATGCACCTGAGCGTAGTCGGGCACCAGCGATAGCTTCACTTTGTGGTATTGCAACCTGGCAAGCTCAGGTTGTCCGGTATGCCACAAAGCTTCGGCCTGATGCAAAATCGCCAGATTATGCACCAGCTCATAACCTTCACTCAGATACAACCGCTCTGCCGCCTGCAAATGCGGCAGGGTTTCAGCCCATTGGCCTGTGTAAGCCAGAATACGCGCCAGATTGTAATTGGCTTCGGCTATACGCACTGCCTGGTTGGTTCCCTGAATTGCAGCCAGTGCTTTTTTACGGTGCTCAACAGACTTATGCAGCAGTTTTAGCCTGTGGCTGTAGTGCCCGAGATTGTTATACAACTCATATAAAAATACCGGATCTTTGCTTTTGTGATATTGCGTTTCCAGTTCCAGCAAGCTGGCATAACCGGTTTCATCATTGGTATCTGTGTACATCTGCACGTTAATCAGCTGCAGCATGGTCAAAGGGTTAAAGTCAGCCTGATGCAAGCTGGCCAGTAGTTGTGTTGCCTGCTGTAGATAAAAGTTAGAGGCTTGCTTGTTTTGGTTTTTATACAGCAACTTGGCAAAATAAATATAAAGCCGTGCCCGAAAATGCGGTGGGCTTTTGCGCTCCAGTTGTTTGTCGGCCACCAGTTGGCTGCTCAGGGCAAATAATTCATCGTCTTTTTGCAGTTCAAACAGACTGTCGAGCTT
>JAYRUI010000178.1:0-6321 GCA_041919175.1 Rheinheimera sp.
ACACTGTAAACACCGGTGATAATCAACAACGCGTCACAGCTGATACATACCAGCGCTATCACCAGCCGGTTGGCGCCGGCCATACTCTGGCTCAGCACCCAGATATTTTGTGCGCCAATGGCCACAATCAGGCTCAAACCAACGGTAAAACCGGTAAAAAATGACAACATAAGTTTTTCCTTTTCAGCAAAGCATCAAGCGGCAATGAAGCTGAGATACCTCAGACTTCACAGCGGCAGATTCCGTCAGCTGATCACGGTCAGCAGCAAAACAACAGTGGTTACAGTTTAAAGATCAGTACTAAAATGAATCCAACGAATAATTTTTAGCCCACATGAGTTTTAATCATGATTGATTATCGGCTGTTACAAGCTTTGGCTGCAGTGATTGAACAACAGGGTTTTGAAAAAGCGGCGTTGCAGCTGTGTTTAACCCAGTCGGCCATTAGCAGGCGTATCAAACAGCTGGAGTTTTTGTTGGGTCAGCCAGTTTTGCTACGCACTTCACCGCCTGTGGCAACAACCACAGGGCAGCGGCTGTTGAATCATCTGCAGCAGGTGCGGCAAATGGAAGCTGCATTAGGGCTCAGTGACGACACCGAGCAGATGGTGGTGCGGCTTGCCACCAATGCCGATTCTCTGGCCACCTGGCTGCCAGAGGCCTTGGTATTGCCGGAACACCCCGGCGTGCAGTTTGATTTAGTGGTGGAAGATCAATCCGTTGGCTTAAAACGTATGAAGCAGGGTGAAGTGATGGCCTGTGTGTGTGACGCTGCCCAGCCGGTGAATGGCGGAGCTGTGTTGTATTTGGGGGCGCTGCGGTACCGCGCTGTGGCCAGTGCAGACTTTGTGAACAGGCATCAGCTTGACGACAATCTGCCCGCCAAAATCGCCGCTTTGCCTTGCATGGTGTTTAGTCAGCACGATCAGCTGCAACACCAGTATTTAACAGATATCGCCGGTGCCAGCCCGCAGCGGGTGCATTTATGCCCATCCTCTGAGGGTTTTGTCCGTGCTGTGCAGGCGGGTTTAGGTTTTGGCTTGTTGCCCGATCTACAAAGCCAACAGTTACTGGATTCTGGTCAACTGATCGATTTATCGCCCGGTTATTTTCTGGATACCCCTTTGTATTGGCATTATTGGCAAACTGAAAGCCCGCTGCTGCAATTGTTGCGACAAAGGGTAGAACAAAGGGCCAAACAATACTTGGTGCAAGCATAACCTATGGGCTGATAAGATGATTTTCCCGTTTTAAAACGGTAGGTTGCCATTAGAGAAACAGGCAGAGACACGGAAAACCGGAAAAAGAACATCATGACCCACTTTGCATTACAGCCTGTGTTAACCGGTAAACAAATCACGTTATTGCCATTACAAGCCGATGATTTTGAAGCTTTATTTCAGGCCGCCAGCGACCCTTTGATTTGGCAACAACACCCAGAGTCAACCCGTTATCAGCGGGATGTATTTGCGCGTTTTTTTGACAGCGGCATGCAATCCGGCAGCGCTTTTAAAGTGGTGGATAACCAAAGCGGTGTAATCATTGGCTCCAGTCGTTATTACGATATCAATTTGCCAGAGCGTGAACTGGCGATAGGCTACAGCTTTTTAGCGCGCAGCCATTGGGGCGGGGCTGTGAATGGCGAAATGAAACAACTGATGCTGCAACATGCCTTTTTGCATGTCGATAAAGTCTGGTTGCATATTGGCGCAAACAATCTGCGTTCCCGCCGGGCGGTGGAAAAAATTGGTGGGGTATTTTCCCATCAGGTCGAAGACATCAATGCCGCAGGTGAAACCGAATATAAAGTGCATTATTACCTGACGCCGGAGCAATACTTCAGAAATTTGTCTTCAATTAAAGTGCCTGTACAGCAGGGTGAAAAGTAAGTAATACATAACAGAAAAATTTAATATAAAGGGCAAAATGTAATCTAGCGCTTTAGGAGTCAAGAAACAGGTTTTCAAGGTATAGAAGAATAATAAAGTTCCAATTGGAAATGTGATTTTTCTATTTACTAGTTGGGTAGTTTGAGTTTCAAAGCAGTTTTCATCATCTCTTCCATCGTATGGCGAAGGCGATTTTAGTCCAAATACATCCTTGAACTTATGCCAAGCATAGAGAGGTGAATTTGATAATCGTTGATCCCAAGACAAGCTAAGCAATAGTGTGGATCTGTCTTTGACAATTATAGACATTATCTCGGTGGGGATTTCATCATCACTTCCGGAATAGCCATTTATGTTCACAGTAAATGCTTTTTTTTCGGAGTTATAAAATGTTGTAGCCTCTGAATAGCAGTTTTCAGAGAATACATAATTTCTTGTTAAAGTTTTGCCAATCCAACTATTAAATAAATTGCTGAGAGCTTGTGCGCGAACTTCACAGTAATCAATTTCTGTATGTAAGTAATACCTGTAGAGCGCATAACAAACTAGAAGCATATACATCAAAATGATTCTTTCAGGGTTTGATACTGACAACTCAACGAACCAAGGAATAGAAACTTTAACTGTCTCAATTTTAATGCCAAGGAAAATATGGGTTGCGCCAATGGCAAAAAGCGCCATAAGGCCTTTACCTGATTTAGCAAACTCTTTATCTGCAATTTGTTCTATGGGGTGGACCACTTTGCTTCCTCAATCAGTTCATTGCTTAAAGCAAACGTGGCTCACCCCGTTACGCGGGATTAGCTGTCGTTAATGTGTCTGCAATATTTTGGAACGTCACAACTAGATAAAAATAGCGCTGACCTGGAACAAACGTTCCACTTCTCCAATAAACTTTTTATCGACTAAAAACAAAATCACATGGTCATCGGTTTCAATGACGGTGGCATCGTGGCCAATCAGCACTTCGTCACCCCGTACTATGGCGCCTATGGTGCAGCCTGGTGGCAGTTTAATTTTGCCAATCGCCTGACCCACCACTTTAGAGGTGGTTTTATCACCGTGCGCTATAGCCTCGATAGCCTCGGCGGCCCCGCGGCGTAATGAATAGACGTTCACAATGTCACCACGGCGCACGTGGGTTAACAAGGCCGAAATCGTGGCTTGTTGTGGCGACACCGCAATATCCACTTCGCCACCTTGCAGCAGGTCGACATAAGCGCCGCGCTTAATCAGCACCATGGTTTTTTGCGCGCCCATCCGTTTGGCCAGCATGGCCGACATAATGTTGGCTTCATCGTCGTTGGTGACCGCTAAAAACACGTCCACCTGATCGATGTTTTCTTCCTGCAGCAGCTCGGGGTCTGAAGCGTCACCGGCGTACACCACCGTATTTTCCAGCGTGCTGGATAAATATTCTGCCCGCTCTTTGCTGCGCTCTATCAGCTTGACGCTGTGGGTTTTTTCCAGCGCTTTGGCCAAACCAAAACCCACGTTGCCACCGCCGGCAATCATAATGCGGCGGTAGCTGTTCTCCAGCTTTTGCAGTTCGCTCATGACAGCGCGGATATGTTTGGTGGCCGCGACAAAAAACACTTCGTCGTCGGCTTCAATAATAGTGGTGCCAATTGGTTTAATGGCGTGACCACGACGGTAAATCGCCGCCACCCGGGCATCGATATGCGGCATATGTTCACGCAGCGTGGAAAGCGCATGACCCACCAGCAAACCGCCGTAATAAGCTTTCACCGCGACTAAACTTACTTTACCACCAGCAAATTCCACCACCTGCAAGGCGCCCGGATAGTCGATTAAACGGCGAATGTAGTCGGTGACCAGGGTTTCCGGCGCAATAAAGTGATCAACCGGCATATCGTCTTTATTAAACAGCTGGTCGCGGTATTTGATGTATTGGTTGGTACGGATACGCGCCACTTTGGTGGGCGTGTTAAAAATACTGTAAGCCACCTGACAAGCCACAATATTCACTTCATCGCTGTTGGTCACCGCAATAATCATATCGGCATCTTCAGCACCGGCTTTTTTTAAGATATCCGGATGGGCACTGTGACCATGCACCACTTGCAAATCAAACTTATCCTGCAATGCCCGCAGTTTTTCTGCGTTGATATCCACCACAGTAATATCGTTTTCTTCACCGACCAGGTTTTCCGCCAAAGTGGCGCCGACCTGACCTGCACCCAGAATGATAATTTTCATCCGTTCGCCTTTTTGCTGAGTTTGGCGTAAAAGAAGCCGTCGGCTTGTTGTTCACCCGGCAGAATTTGCATTTGAGTATCGCTGTTGCCCACACCTAAAGCCACGGCTTCGGCATCCGGGTGATGTGCCAGGAACTGACTGATTTGTTGCTGGTTTTCCGCTGGCAATACACTACATGTGGCATATAACAGCGTGCCGCCCGGTTTTAACAAAGGCCAGATTTGAATCAGAATTTGTTGTTGTAAGGTGGCCAGCGCCTGAATATCGGCGGCTTTTCTAAGCCAGCGGATATCCGGATGACGGCGGATGACGCCGGTTGCCGAGCAGGGCACGTCCAGTAAAATCCGGTCAAATTGGTTGCCGTCCCACCATTGGCGTGGGGTAGCGGCGTCTGCGGCTTTAATGTCAGCCTGATGGCCTAAGCGCGTGAGGTTGTCGCGCACTCTGTCCAGCCGTTTGGCGTCTTTATCCAGTGCCAGTACCTGTGCCCGAGGCGCAATTTCCAGGATATGACCGGTTTTACCACCAGGGGCACAACAGGCATCCAGCACCAGCTCGTCATTTTCCGGCGCCAGAAATACTGCGGCATATTGGGCGGCTAAATCCTGCACGGCAAACCAGCCGTCCAGATAACCAGGCAGCAATACCACGTCTGTGGCCTGAGCCAGCAAAATAGCTTGTGGCAGATTTGGTTCAGGTTGGCTGAATTCAATACCTTCGGCTGTTAGTGCCTGACAAAACGCCTCAATGCTGCAACGTTGCACATTCACGCGAAGCCAGAGCGGCGCTTTTTGCTGGTTGGCCGCCAGAATCTGCTGCCACTGCTGTGGGTAAGCCTGTTGCAGTGAATTCACCAGCCAGGACGGATGATTGGTTTGCACCGGCAACGGTGCCTGACTGACATCAAACAGCTCTGGCTTGCGTTGCACTGAACGCAGCACACCATTAATGAGTTTGGTCATCGACTGACCTTTTAAATAACGGGCAGCTTCGACGGTTTCACCCACAGCGGCATGGTCGGGAATGCGTAAAAACTTCAGCTGATAAATGCCAACATAAATTAAAAACTGCAGCGGTCGTAATTGTTTAATCAGTGGTTTAGCCATCAGCTGCTGGCAAACAAAATCCAGCAAAGGCAAATGGCGCAGCACGCCAAAACAAATTTCCTGCAGTAAAGCTTTATCGGCCGGGTTATCAAATTGCAGCTGGGCTCTGGGCAGCACATCAGACAAAGATTTGCCCTGATCAACCACCTGATAACAACAAGTGGCGGCTACGGCACGCAGGTTAGCGCTCATGCTGAGGCACCCAGATTTTGCCCAACAGGAAACCAGTCCGCGCGGCCGTTAATAAAATCAGCCACTGCCATGGCTTTTTTGCCCGGTGGTTGCAGTTGTTCAAGCACCAAAGCGCCTTCGCTGGTGGCAATCACAATGCCTTTTTTGTCCACGTTCAGCAC
Organism: Rheinheimera sp.; assembly: GCA_041919175.1. GTDB lineage: Bacteria > Pseudomonadota > Gammaproteobacteria > Enterobacterales > Alteromonadaceae > Pararheinheimera. The sequence continues at coordinate 5,569 of JAYRUI010000178.1, forward strand.
AGTGCCGGGGGTTGCTTTTTGTGTCAGGGGTTCAACTCTGGCTTGCCAGATTTTTAATTGCTGGTTGCCAAGTTGCAGGTAGCTGACCGGCCATGGATTAAAAGCCCGTATCTCACGCTCCAGCGCTGCGGCAGGTTTATGAAAATCGAGTTGGGCTTCTTCTTTACTGAGTTTTTCAGCGTAATTGGCTTGGCTATTGTCCTGCTCCACTGCTTTTTGCTGCAGTGCCGGTAAATCCTGTAAAGCATCCAGCAGAGCTTTGGGGCCAATCTCAGCAAGTTTTTCATAGAGGCTGGCGGAAGTATCGCCTTGGCTAATAGGCAAAGTAGCGATGCTCAGCATAGCGCCAGTGTCTAAACCTTCGTCCATTTGCATAATGGTGACGCCGGTTTGGGTATCACCCGCCCACAAAGCGCGTTGAATAGGCGCAGCACCACGCCAGCGTGGCAGTATAGAACCATGCACATTAATACAACCCAGTTTGGGTGTGCCGAGTACCACGGCAGGTAAAATCAGGCCATAAGCCACCACCACCATCAGGTCGGCGTTTAAGGCGGCAAGTTCTGCCTGCGCTTTGGCTTTTTTCAATGACTTGGGTTGATAGACCGGAATATCGTGTTGTAGCGCCAACTGTTTTACCGGACTGGCCTGTAGCTGTTGACCACGGCCGGCAGGGCGGTCGGGCTGACTGTAAACCGCAACTACTTCATGTTCAGAGTTCAGCAAAGCCTGTAAATGGCGGGCTGCAAAATC
>JAYRUI010000179.1:0-6319 GCA_041919175.1 Rheinheimera sp.
TGCAGGTCGGCAAAACCAGACTGGCTGAAATCGTAGCCAATTTGCGCGTCTACGACTGTCTCACCTAACACCATGTCATACACACGGGTCAGACTGTTACCACTGACTTCACCCAGGAACTCTGAACGGTAACGGGCACTGGTGCGCAGCTGCCAGCCGTGTTTTTCATAATACACTGTGGCGTTCACTACTTTTTCTGACAAGCCCGGTAACGACATTGGCTTAGAGTCAGATTTTTCTTTCACTTCGCTGTCGGTGTAAGAGCCACTGAGCAACACGCCAAAACCTTCCAGCGCAGGTGTTAACATCTGACCTGTCAGCGATAACGACAACTCGATACCGTTCACATAACCGCCGTTACCATTGGTCGGAGTTTTGATATAACCCTGATTTAATGCCGGTGCCGGGCCAGTGTAAGCGTAACCGGTGAAATCAAACACCTGGTCCTGATCAAACACATAGTTTTCTAAGTCTTTGTAGAACACAGAAGCAGCAAAGTAGCCGGAATCGTCGAAGTAGTTCTCGTAGCTGACGTCATACTGACGGGCCATCCATGGACGCAGCGCCGGGTTGGCACCCTGGGCTGACCAAGGAGAACGGTTGATGTCAGTGCTGGATTGGTTCGCCGGGTTATATGAGAAACCGGTGCTGGCATTCATTTTGTCCATGCGGCCACGTGCCAGAGTACGGGCTGCAGCGACACGCACCATTTGTTGTTCAGCAACATCAAAACCTAAGTTAAAGCTTGGTAACAGTTCCCAGTATTTATCACCACCTTCGACCGGAGTAGCAACAACCAGATTGCTGGCGTTTTTAGTGGTGGCAAAACCTGTGGCCATCTGATCGGTATGCACCGCCTGCACACCCACGTTACCCTTGACCGGGAAACGACCAATTTGTGATTCGATATCAGACTTCACAAAGAAAGTAGTGACATCTTCACTGACAGTCCAGGTATTGTTGTAACGGGCTGCATCTGTTAACGACTCAGAAACTTCGTTATATGCACCACTGTTATACAACGCCATAGAGTCGTAGCTCAGCATGTTACCCATGCCGATAAAGTCCAGTGAAGTTGGCGCTAACAGGAACTGCGCAGGAACAGTCGCTGATACAGGATAAGTTTTTAACGTCAGATAGTTACCGGTATCCACCTTGGCTTTATCGCGCTCACTGTAGTTCACGCCGAATTCAACACCACTGACAACACCGTCCGCAAACATACGTTTGGCACTTAACCGGATGGCTTGTAATTCATCTTCGATATCTGGCGTATTCACAAAACCGTCTTGTGCGTCAGATGGCAAAGTCACACCATTGGCCCAGCTGCGGGCTGCACCCAGTTTGATCAGGTTGGCGTCTGAATAATCAAGCGTTGGATTAAAAGTGACAATACCGCCCGGAGCAAAGTTAAAATCTAAGCTGTCTTTGGCGCCATTAGCGTCACCGCGGGCAGTACCTGCATAACTTTCCAGGTTAAAATCTTTACGGTTGGCTTTGGAATAACTTAAGTCGGCTTCCAGGCTCCACTGATCGTTCACTTTGTATTCGTGATTCAGGCCCAGAGCCAGCGTATCGGCATCACGCAGGTTCACGTCGTTACGCACTAAAGATTTTACGTCAGTGTATGTGCCGCTGGTGACCAGGCCATCCTGGATCACAGCATTGCTTAGTGGCGCGCCACCCCACAATAATGGCAGTTCAATACCCCGTAATTGTTGCTCATCCTGGAACTCAGAATAATAAGCATCTACCACAGTGCTGGATTTGTCGTTTGGTTTGAATTCAATAATACCTAAATAACCATCACGCTCTAATTCGCTGGAACGTACATAAGGTTTGGCACCACCAACCACTTTAGAGCCATTCGGGCCATCAGCATAACCCCATGACTGCCAACGTTCTTCCTGGTTTGGTGATGTCATTTTGGCGTAACCAAAAGCCACACCGACAGTGTCGTCCGCAAACTGGTCAATATAAGAGAAGCTGCCACGATAACCGTTGGCAGTAGAACCGGCGTTTAACGCGCCTAAATCGTTACGCTCACCGCGTAAGTTAAATACCACAGCCTGTTCGCCATGAGATAACGGACGCACAGTCTGCATGTCGATAGTGCCACCAATGGCTTGTGCCATGACACCGGCGTCCGGCGTTTTATAAACCACTACGTTATTCATCATTTCTGACGGATATTGGTCAAATTCAACGCTGCGGTTATCACCCACAGTCACCTGTTCGCGGCCATTTAATGTCGCAGTGGTGAAGTCAGGTGCCAGACCCCGTACTGAAACTACGTTGGCACGGCCATCTAAACGTTGTGCCGCCAGACCCGGTAAACGGGCGATAGATTCGGCGATACTCATGTCCGGTAATTTACCGATATCTTCGGCGGAAACAGCTTCAACCACTGAGGTTGATTCCATTTTTAATGCTTGTGCCATTTGCAGACTGCGGCGGATACCAGATACCTGGATCACTTCAATTTTTTCTTCTGCTTTGGCTTTGGTTTCTGTCGTTGCCTGTTGGTCAGCATAACTGACTGCACTGAAACCCGCTGTTGCCAGCGCGAGTGTCAGTAAATTTAATTTATAGTGTTTCATTGCCCTTCATCCCCGGTGTGGTGTTTCTGATTTTTAGGTTGTTCGCTCCACACCAACCGGCATGAAGTATGACAACCTTGCTATTTCTATGTGGATTACCTGAACTACACAACATGAATACGTATTCATAGACGCGATGCCGCACGACTTTAGTGCGCCACCCACTGCCTTTGCCCAAAGCAGGTGCAACGTCGCTCCGGCATCTATTTCTTCAGCATAGCCATAGAACAGAAAAATGCCTTTTCACCGGCAATAAAGCGCAGGATAGCCGCCAAAAAAAGCAAAGTTTATCGCTACAAGTCTGCAACAATTGAATGCTGAAAAAACGCATCACCAGCAACGCACAGCCATGGTGCACCATATACAAAAAATAACCGTCGCCAGATCACCGGTTTTTTGTTAGCGGAAAGATGAATATCAACAAGAATATTTGCATACGTATGCAAACAACATCGCAGAAAAAACAAAGGCCACCGAAGTGGCCTTTTTTAACAACAAAATCAGAACAACCTTTGCCACTGTAAAAACAGTTCGGTCTGCCAGTCACTGCTGTTGCTGGCTTTAAAAGTGGTGCGGCTGAATTCCAGTCCCCACTTCACCTGATCAGAGTCTTCACGCCATTGCTGCTCGGTGCGCCATAACAACACATTGCGCGCTGGCAGCTGGGTTTGCGTCCATTGCGATGGCAAATCCACTCTGCCGCCGTCAATATTCAGCTGCAAAGCGGCAATTTTGTTATGCCAGTGCGTGTTGATGTCCAGCTGCGTCAGAATGCCTAAGTTAAAGGCACGGCTATCGTTGTCATAAGGAGAGCCAAAGTTTCGGCCATAACGGCGGTAACCGTCATGATGCACGCTGTGTTCGTACATGCAGTTCCAGTCGCGGTCGTCACTACAATCTATCGTGGTATCCACAAACTCTGCATAAATACGGCTGTCGATGGACGACAAAAACACATCTGCCCCCAGCTGATACACCACTTTATATAAGGCCAGCTTTTTGCTGTTAAAATCTTCAGCCGTGGCGGTCAGATAAATGCCAACAGGCGCATCAAACAGCTGTGTGGACCAACGGGCATCATAACCGGCCAGCATATTTTCGGTGCCTTCCAGTGTACCGCCGTCAAACAAGGCATTAAACCAGTCGTTCAAACCGTTGCCATAACCGTCACCGCCGTACTGCATTACCCAGTTAAAACCAAGTTCCAGTGAATCCAGTGGTTTAGTGCCTAATCGGGCTTGCCATAATTTTGCTGAGGGCACTTCAGCCCTGTCACTGAGCTGGCCAAAGCTGGTGGTAAAGGTCCATGCCGGTAACCAGTCATCAGCCTGCGCTGCACTGGAATGACGGCTAAAACTAATACCAGCAACAGGCCGGGCATTAGTGCTGACAATAGTACTGGCGTCCCAGCTTGGGCCCCAGTATTTTTCCAGAGCGCCAACTGTCACCACCCAGTTCCAGGCTTTGACGGCAGCATAACTGCCATCCATTCTGACTTTTTGCCCGTCGATGGGCGCATGCACTTTGCTGACTTGCAGCCGGCCACTGATATTGTCGTTGTGGTAACTGTATTGCAGCCCAAGCTGGGCTTCGTCCCGCAAGTTATCACCAAAACGGACAAACTGCGGTTGTTCGGTTTCACCGGCCAGGCTGATACGGGCCTGACTTGGCCTCTTGTCACGCATATAAGCGGCAACAACTCGGCGCACGACTTCGGCCATCTGCGGGCTCAGTGCTTGTTGATCGGCGGCCTGCACGTCCTGAATCACCGCCTGCCACATCAGCGGGAAAGTGGTAACAGGTTGTTTGATAATGCCGACATCAGCCAGCAGCTGAATATCTGAGCGTAACGCCAAATCGTCGGCTTCTATCCACCAGCCAGCTACAACTGGCCCCTGAAAGCCCAGGGCCGATAAACATAATGCGGCGGTCAGCGAAAGCTTCAAAAATTTCAACCTTAAATCCTTGTAAAAATGCAGAAGATGGCGGCGATTATACGGACTTGCCGCCAGAGCGCCAACCGCTAAAGGCTGCCGTTGATGTAAACAAATATCTCCAACCACAAAGCAAAACGGAGCCTACCGGCTCCGTTTTCATACAAGATGAAATTACCAGATTTTCACCCGCTGATCGTCTGGCCGGTACATGCCATCTTCCGGTTTTACGTCATAAGCCTGATAAAATTCCGGCATATTCGACAGCACCCCCAGCACACGGTACATGCCAGGTGAATGCGGGCCGGTGATCACTTGCTGACGTAATGCTTCGTCGCGGAATTTAGTACGCCACACCTGCGCCCAACCGATAAAAAAGCGTTTTTCGCCGGTAAAACCGTCGATCACCGGCGCCGGCTTGCCACCCAGAGAGTTCTGATAAGCACGGTAAGCCACTGTTAAACCGCCTAAATCGGCAATGTTCTCACCTAAACCTAAAGCACCCTGCAGTTTTAAATCATCAATAGGATTAAAAGCGCTGTATTGCTCAACCATCAGCTGAGTACGCTGCCGGAACTGCTCAGCATCGGCCGGGCTCCACCAGTCACGCAGATTACCGTCTCCGTCAGAGCGGCTGCCCTGGTCATCAAAACCATGGGTAATTTCGTGGCCAATCACACCGCCAATGGCACCGTAGTTCACCGCATCGTCCGCTTCTACATTAAAAAACGGCGGTTGCAAAATGGCAGCCGGGAACACAATTTCGTTCATCGTTGAGCTGTAATAAGCGTTCACTGTTTGTGGTGTCATGCCCCACTCAGTGCGATCGACCGGCTTGCCCAGCTTGCCAATCATGCGTTGATATTCACACTGACTGCTGCGCTGCATATTGCCAATTAAATCATCGGCGCTGATGTTCAGGCAGTTGTAGTCACGCCACACATCCGGATAACCAATTTTGGTATTAAATTTTTTCAGTTTTTCCTGAGCTGCCAGCTTGGTTTCGGCGCTCATCCATTCCAGTTCGTTAATGGACTGCTCAAACGCCACCCGCAGGTTTTTAATCAACTGGTCCATGCGCTCTTTGGCTTCCGGCTTAAAGTATTTTTCCACATACATTTTGCCAACCATAAAACCAAGCGCGCTGTTAATGGCTTCTACTGCACGTTCTTCCCGTGGTTTTTGCTCTTGTAAACCACTCAGCACACGGCCGTAAAAATCAAAACTGGTTTGATCAAAAGCGGCGCTCAGCATAGATGCATTGCTGCGGATTAAATGAAACTTCAGATATGTTTTCCACTCATCCAGTGTCACTTCCTGCTGCAATTTGGCAAAAGCAGTGAAATAAGTGGGTTGACGCACGACCAGCGCTTCGTCGCTGTTGAGCTGTGCAGCTTTGATAAAAGCGGCCCAATCAAAACCCGGTGCTATAGTGCTGAGTTCAGCCGGTGTCATTTTGTTGTAAGTGGCGTTGCGGTCGCGGTTTTGCACCCGGCTCCACTGTGCTTCTGCCAGTTTAGTTTCCAGCGCAAAAATACTTTCTGCCGCTTTTGCACCATCTGTCCAGCCTGCCAGTTCCCAGAATTTGGCAATCATCCACTGATATTGTTTTTTGATTTGTTCAGATTTTTCATCGGTTTTCAGGTAATAGTCGCGATCCGGTAAACCCAGGCCCGACTGGCTGGCACCAACGATATATTTGGTCGAGTCTTTTTGATCCTGGCCAACAAAAAGGGCTACAGGCGAGCCATATCTGTCTTGTTGCAACTGGCCTAAAAAGGTTGC
>JAYRUI010000180.1:0-6290 GCA_041919175.1 Rheinheimera sp.
CTTCAAAAGCGGCAAAGCTCAGCACCAATGGCCCGCTGTCACCAAAAGGCCGTAAGCGCATATCCACCCGGTAGACAAAACCATCGGCTGTTACCTGATGCAACAGGGCAATCAGCTTTTGCCCTACTTTGGTATAAAACTGCGCGTGGTCGCAGCTGCGACGACCGCCTTGAGTTTCACCATTGTGCGGATACACCAGAATCAGGTCGATGTCGGAGGAAAAATTCAGCTCACCGCCGCCCAGTTTACCCATGCCTAAAATCAGCAGCGGCATGGCCTGGCCTTGTTCATCCAACGGCTGCCCCCATTGGCGGGACACTTCAGCATAAGCAAACTGATAAGCGGCGTTAATTAGAGAGTCGGCAAGTTCGGACACTCGGGCTAACGACAGTTCAACCTGTTGTTTTTGCAGCACATCGGCGGCCAGAATACGGCACAATGCAGCATTACGGTAACGGCGCAGCTGAGTCATCGCCTGCACTTCGGTTAAATCAGTGGCCAGAGTTAACGGTGGCTGTGCTTCGCCGGTTAATAAAGCAGGTAATAATTCCGGTTGTTGCATCAGCACTCTGCCGGCAAAGCTGCTACAGGCCAACAGCTGGTGTAGCTGCTGCATTTGTTCAGGACGCAGTGTTGGCGCCTGCGCTATGATGGCGCTCTGTTGTAACGCCAGCTCTGCCTGCAACTGGGTTTGCGCCTGAGTTGCCATATCAGCCATGCGACACCTCTGTGATATCCAGCAATAAAGCAGACAACTGCAATAGCCATAAGGTCATGCTGGTGCCACAAAGCGCTTGTGCCGGTGCTCTTTGTAACAAGGATACTAACTCTGGCTGAGCTTTTTGCTCTGCAACTTTGGCCAGACTGCTTTTTAACAAGAGCCACTGTTGTTGCAATATGGCTGAGTCTGGCGGGATTGTGTCCGGTGCTTTGCCAGACAACCATAAATTCTGTAACAACAAACGCAGTTGCTGGCCAAGCGGCATCTCTGGTGTTGCTTGTTGCACACGAAGAGGCTCAGCCTGCGCCAGGCGGTAACCACGTTCTGCTTTGGACTGAAAACCAAGACTCAGCGGCAACTGCTGACAAAGGACCTCTGCTATTTGAAACAGCTGCAAAGGGTTGCCACTACAAAGCTCCAGTTCCAGCTCCAAAATAGGCTGGCTTTGCGCAGCGGCTTTGACTTCGCCCTGATCCAGCACGGCCTCAACCACAGTGCCATCGGCAAGCGTCAGTAGCCAGGCCCGGCGGATAAAATCGGTGCGGAACATTTCGGTGAGTTGTTGTTGCAGTGCAGCAACATCAGTGTCTTGTGGCCAGATATGGGCCGGAAATGCAGCAAGAACGGGTATGACAGTGTCGCAAGGCAGATTAAATTCGGGCCTGATATGGGCAGCACCTTGTTGCTGGCCAGCCAGTTTAATGGTTTGTTCAAAACGGCCTTTTTTCAGCCGGCTACGCAAGCCGCTGTCATGACGGCGAAACCACTGATCCGGCGTTTCAAAATAAGCGTTGAGTAGCTGCGTAGGCTCAGAGCTTTGCACCGAAACCGCCAGTTGTGACCAGCAGTAGTTGATGCGCGCTAACAAATCATCTGACATCGCTTCGTTGAACCACAACTTTAATTCTACTTCCATACTCATATGCTGCTCTTTTAGGTTGCTGCAGGACGGGACCTGTTGTTATTCGCCTGTGGCGCCGCTGCCAATGTCGGCAACATAGGATATCAGAGCTGTGCCAGCAAGTGTTTTTGCTTGTCAAGCGGTTAACAACTCCCTATGATCCAAGGCATTATTGCCGCCACACGCCGGATGTGAAAAATTTATGTCAGAACTTATTCGTTTTATGTTGCTGGGCACGGCCCTGACTTTGAGCCCTGTAACTTTGGCTCAACAAAGCCCAACGGCTGAAACGCCAAAAGCTGAAAGCCAAAACAGCAGCACTGAAACTACTGTGACGCCAACTGCAGCAGAACAACAAACAACAACTGCGCCAGCCAATCCGACCGAAGTAGCGAAAACCAGCAACGAAAAACCGGCTTTTATTATCGACACTTTAAGCACCCCGGTCCGTTCAGGTCCTGGTAACGAATACCGCACTATTTCAACAGTGCGGGCTGGTGAAAACGTCACGTACATCGGCCAGAACCCTGCTAATGGTTTTATTAAAATCCGGGATGATGCAGGGACCGAAGGCTGGCTGAGCGGTGAATACATCAGCTACAGCGCCAGTCCAAAATCTGACTTAACCAGCCTGAAACAACAACTGCGTCAGCAGGAAATGATAGTGGCGCAATTTGAGCAGGAACGCAGCGCTATGCAAACTGCGCTCAGCGCTGCTGAGGCCGCCCGTGATGCAGCCTTAAAAGAAGCTGAGCTTGCCAAACAAACCACTGTTGCTATTACCAAACAACTGGCCGAACAAAACCCGCCTTTGGCACAAAATAAAATGGTGATAGGCGGTGGCATTCTGGCTGCTGGTTTATTACTTGGTTTAATTTTACCGGTGTTTATGCCAAACCGCCGCCGTAAAGACCGCTGGATGTAAAAAACTGCACCAACACAAAGGGAGCCATGGCTCCCTTTGTTTTTTGATGGTGATTCAGATGCGTGTTTAGTAAAAAGGCCTTAACCCGCTACCTGATAGGCCGCTTTGATCCAGCCAAGCAGTTCTTGATCCACTTCAGCCAGGCTGCCTAACCGTATTTTAAAATTACACATTTGCCCGGCCGGCAGTGCTTTAAGCCTGTCATTAGCGGGTAACTCTTTAATATTTAACCCTACTTCCAGCTGAGTGTTGGTAGCCGGCCCTATCATGGCAAACTGTTTTTTACGCCGGTAACTGACATAAGTTTTTTTCGGCGCTGCTTCAAAAGCGCCCAGTTTTATCAGTTCAGCCAGTAAAGCGTTATGCAAAGGCCGCAATGAAACTTTAGCGCCAGTGTATAAAGCATCCAGCACTTCGCTATCGCTGAGCCCGGCCGACGTAGCTGCACTTTGACCATCCGACTTTTTTACTGTGTGCACTAAAGTGTTGGCGTCACCATGCCCCATCCCCAAATCGTTTTTTAACATAGCCACTAATTCACTATGTTTGTGCAAACCACTGTTGTTGATGATGGTCGCCAGTTCGGCCAGCGTTTTGCCGGTCCGTTTTTCAATATTGGCCAGTTGAGTGGCCACTGCCTGCGCTAAATCTGCCATGCTTTGCCCTTAATGAAAAAGCAACCAAAGCCGTCTTTGATGGCCCTGATTGTTTTGTATTTGATGAGGTTGTTAAACACAACTATAGGATATAAAACAACTTGAGCATTAAAGGTTCAGGCTGTTGCAGCAGAAGCTTGTGGTGCTTTCTGCATCCCCTGCCAACGGTTTTGCAGTGCCATCAGGCTGACCCCATACATGCCTACCACAATCATAGGCTGCAGCACAAAACTCAGTTCAGGAAACAAAAACCAGGCTGCTGTGCATAACAGGGTCCGACCCACCGCATGCACCACACCAATCCAGTTTTGCATCATCACACTGATAGGCAACCACATCAGGCCGGTCAATATGGCCACGGTAAAAGGCAAAGAGCGATAGTCGGTTAGAAAAAACGGAATGGCTATGGCATACACCATAAAACTCATCCCCACAGTGGCTAAAAACAAAGTGTCAAAAAAATTGCGGTTGGCGCCTTTTTCAAACTTAAAGTTTTCGCCTGTCAGCTTGGCCATGCCCATGGCGATATACACAATGCTACCGGTACCAATATAAATCGCCATCACAGCGGCATTGGGCGGTAACAGCCAGCCGGTGAAAATTAACAACGCCCACACCAGGGTGCCAGCCAGGGGCATGGCCATAAAACGGCGTTGTTGAAATTCCTGTAATTGTGTGTCGAGTGATTTGATGTTGCTGTTCATGTTGCTGCTCCATAATCCGGGCTTTGTTCGTTGTGACAGGCCCTGTTTGATGGAGTTATCTTCGGTGGTTTCAGCGGCTAAACCCAGTGACAACTGTCATTGTTATGCATGACAAACCTCCTGATTTGCAAAAGTCGCAGAATCTCAGCGGCAAATGCAAAAAATCACTGGGTTAAAAACCGCAAATGACCAATAAAAGTGCGGGCAACTGGCCCTAAAGTGTCGGCGTCGTTAAAGTTCAGGTAAAAAGTGCTGGTTCTGTTGCCGCCTCTGGGCAGTTGTAGGCTTTTTAATGAACCGTCGTCGAGATAAGGCTGCACTGCTGTACGCGGCAGCCAGGCAAAACCGAGGTTTTTCCTGAGCAATTCAATGGAAGTTGCCACATGGCTGACGGTCCAGCGCTGCTCTGAGCCAAGCCAGCCGACATCTTTTTTCTGCTCTAAAGCAGAGTCACGCAGCACAATTTGCCGGCAGGTTTTTAGCTCTTCCAGCGTTAACATACGCTCTGGTAAATTCAGCGGATGTTCGGCACCGGCAACCGCAATAAACTCCACCTGACAAATATCTTCACTTAAATTGTTGGGCAAGGTAAAAGGCGACAAGGCAATTTCTGCTTTGCCCTGACTTAACAACTCGTTGGCGCCGGTTAAAATGGTTTCCAAAAGCTCAATGCGAATAAGCGGATATTCGTTGGAAACCGCCGCCAGCACCTGATACAACACATCCCTTGGAAAGGCCTCATCCACCGCGATATTCAGACTGGATTCCACCCCACTTTTTAAATTCAGCGCCACGTTTTCCATACGTTCGGCTTCAGACAATAAATAATTCACCCGCCGCAGCAACTGCTCGCCTGCTGCTGTTAATAGCGTTTTGCGCCCTTCGGTGTGAAATAACGTTACGCCAAGCAACTCTTCCATTTTATGCACCGCATGGTGAATGCTGGACTGACTTTTATAAATGACATCGGCCGCCTGCTGAAAACCGCCGTGGTCGGCCACGGCCTTAAACATGCGCCATTGTTCAATGGTGGAACGAGCCATGTTACTTCTCCAGATATTTTATAATTTTCAAGTAGTTGCTTTCGGTTAGTTACCAGGCTTGCCAGAGCAGTTTCAGTCCGGCGGCCAACAACAACAGATGCACTATGGGTAAAAAATAATGGTCTTGCAGATGCTGTTTTAACCAATATCCCAGCTGAATGGCAACATAACATAAAGGCAAAAACGGCAGCGCCATCCAGAATAACTCCGCAGTCAGTTGCTGCTGCCAGATAAATACCGGCAACTTCACCAGATTCAGTACGGCAAAAAACAACGCAGAAGTAGCAATATATTGGCCGGAGGGCAGTTTTCGCGCCAACAAATGCATGGCAAGCGGCGGGCCGCCGGCATGCAGCAAGGTAGAACTGACCCCACTGACAAAGCCCAGCAGCCAGCCCATACCCTGGCTTGCCATCAGGCCACCGGAGCTTTGCCAACCACTAAAATATTTGAGCGCAAACAGTACAGAACCAATGCCAATCACCCACATCAGCTGATTGGCCGACAACAGCCCAAGCAATAACGCAGAAACCGCAACGCCCAATAACGCCGCCGGCAATAACTGGCGCAATAACGGCCAGCTCCAGCGCTGCCAATAACGACGCAGGGTAAAAGCGTCCAGCATCATCAGCACAGGTAACATCAAACCAAGCGCGGTATGAGCGTCAAATACCAATAACATCAATGGCATAGCCAAAAGCCCCAGGCCACCGGCAAAAGCAGCTTTGGAAATGCCGGACAACAACAAGACCAAAACCAACATCAGGCCCATTTCTAACGTCATTTTTACTCCGCTGTTTCAGACCAACCGCACAGCAATCACAGGTACATGTCCGCTATGTTGCCGTTGCTGATGTTTTCTACTCAATTGCGCTGAGCAACTTGTAGAGCGCCAAAATGAAAGCCAGCCGTGCAATTGCAGTCAGCTGGCTTATCGTGCTGCTATTTTTGCAGATCCAACAGCAGATCAAGCAACAAATCAGGCAGGTAAATCAAACCATAAAGCTTTGACATGCTGCTGCCCTGCTTTGGCAATCAGCTCCGTCAGTTGCAGCAACTTGATGCCATCACCGGCTTGCAGTTTTTGACCCGCAAGCTCCAGCTCACCTTCCACCAGATGCAGATAATAAGCGCGGTCAGCTTGCACCGGCAGTTCTATTAGCTGCTCCGGCAATAAAATCAGCTGAGACAAATGGGCATTTTGTTTAATTTTTAAAGTGCCGTTGCGGCCGTCAGGCGTGATCACTTCAGTGAGGCCCACAGCTTCGCCAAAGTTTTTTTGCTGATAACCGGGCGCTCCATCCAGCTGATTGGGCTGGATCCAAATCTGCAAAAATTTC
>JAYRUI010000181.1:0-6252 GCA_041919175.1 Rheinheimera sp.
GACTAAGTTGCAGTAACAAGCAACTAAACAAGCCGGTGCTCAGCAATTACTGGCCGGACCGGCTTGATATAGTGAAATGCTGCAGAAGCGGGCTCTGCAGCATTGATGGTGAGCTATTTTTGCTGACTGTTATTTCCCAAGTTCAGTTGGCATGGCCGGTGGCTGGGTTGGGTAGCGCACTGGGTTGTTTTTCAGTTGTTGTAATGTCTCACTGATGGCACGCTCTAACTGCACGTCACGGCCCTGATTGACTGCGATAGGGTCCAGCTCCAGCTCAATGTCCGGTGCCACCCCTTCGTTTTCTACCCGCCATTCACCGTCTGGCGTGTAAAAGCGGAAGAACGGCACCACATGAAAACCTCCGTCAATCATATTAGGGTTGGCCGAAATGCCAATTAAGCCACCCCAGGTGCGGGTGCCGATGGTTTTACCCAGTTTCAGCCGTTTAAAAGCCCAGGGCAGGAAGTCACCACCAGAGCCGGCATCCTGGTCGATTAACATGGTTTTAGGGCCATAAATAGCGCCACCCGGCGTGGTAAATGGCAGGCCATCCCGGTCTTGCCAGCCGGATAAAAACGGCCGCGACAATATTTCGGTAATATAGTTGGCCGCCTGACCACCGCCATTTTTACGCTCGTCGATGATCAGTGCTTGTTTATCCACTTGCGCAAAGAACATGCGGTTAAAGAAGTAAAAACCGCCGCCGCCTGTGTTGGGCAAATACACGTAAGCCACTTTGCCATTACTGGCCTTTTCCACCTGCTGGCGGTTTTTCTCTACCCAATGCCAAAGCCGCAGTTCGTTTTCGCTGGCGATAGGTTCTACGCTGATTTGACGGCTGTTTTTACCGGCAGCGTTGTCAGCAATCGTCAGCTGAATGTGTTTGCCCTGGGTGTTGTCCAGCAACTGATAAATGTTTTTGCTGGCATCCAGCGGCTCGCCGTTTATTGCCAGCACAAAATCACCGGCTTTGGCGTTGTTGCCCGGTGTTGCCAAAGGCGCTTTTAAAAACGGGTTCCAGCGATCGCCGGCAAACACGGTTTTTAACTGGTAACGGCCGTCTTCAATCACAAAATCAGCCCCTAACAAACCCACTTTGCTGGCTGTTTCCTGCTGTAAATCACCACCGCCAATGCGGTTATGACCGACCTGCAACTCAGCAATCATCTCGACCAGCAGCTCGTTTAAATCTTCGCGACGCTGCACAAAAGCAAGTAAAGGCTGATATTTTTTGTAAACTGCCTGCCAGTCGATCCCATGCATATTGGCGTCATAAAAATAATCCCTTTGCATCCGCCAGGCATCATCAAAAATTTGCTGCCACTCCAGCGCCGGGTCGATATAAGTTTTTAAACCCGACAAATCGATGGTTTTGAGCTCAGTTTTGGCTTCCGCGGCACCATATGCCAAAGTTGCGGGGGCTTCGATGGTTAACAGCTGTTTGCCGTCGCTGCTAAAGTCAAAATCGGCCAGTTTTTCTTTCACCTGCACTGCTTTTCGTTCTTTAAAATCAAAACGATGCAGTTTGGCGTTGTTGGCATTATCGGCTGCTGGGCCTTCATTGCTGGCGCCAGGCTGGCTGCGGTCTAAAAACCACAAAGCGCCATCAGCTGCTACTTTGAGCTCGCTGTAGTTTTTCTCCGGCAAAGGCAAAGGCACAATGCGGTTATTTAGCCCGTCCAAATCTATCCGGACTTTTTTGGCAGATTTGGTGGTGTTTTCGTCTTTTTTATCCGCATCGTTATCTTTGTCTTTTTTGTCGGCCACCACTTCATCACCGGTCTCAGGCAATAACGGCGATTTGCCGGAAGCTTGCAGTACAAAAGCATAAATGCCCTGACGCAGCGGTCGTTCCTGAGTCGATAAATCCAGCCCTACCTGGGAAGGGCCGGTATTGACCGAAGCGGTGAAGTATAAATAACCATCGCCAAAGGCCGGATCTGACGCATTGCTTAAACCATCGGTCAGGCGGGTGCTTTGGCCGTTTTGAAAGTCATGCAGATAAATCTGCGAAAAATAATTGGCTTCCGTCAGGGTATAAGCCAGGTAACGGCTGTCGCTGGAAAAGGACAACTGCACCTGATCACGGCGCTTGGATGTGGCGATTTTTTGCTGTTTTTTTGTATTGAGATCAAAGCTGTAAATGTTTAAATGGTTGTCCTGATAAATGAGTTTTCCACCATCCGGCGACCAGGCCAGCAGGTTAAAATAACCGGTTTTCCCAAGCGGATAAAACTGTGGTTCAGCCATGCCATCCTGAGCACTCAGCACCAGCTGATGCTGGCTGTTTTTGTCAGAAATATACGCCAGTTGCTGGCCGTTTGGGCTCCAGAGGCCATCAAATTCACGCACGCCACTGCTTTGGGTCAGGTTACGTACCGTGCCTTCTTTGGTCGGCACAGTAAAAATTTCACCGCGGGCGCTCACCACCACTCTTTTGCCGGTGCTGGAAAGCTGGGCTGAAGTCAGGGTTTTGCTGGCGTCTTTCCACTGTGGCCGTTTTTGCGCCGACATCGTTTGAATATTGACCGGCAATTGCTGGCTTTGGCCTGTAGTGGTGTCGAATTGATATAAATAACCACCGGCTTCATACACCACTGTATTGCCAAAACCGGACGCACTGCGGATATCCCAGTCGGTTTGTGCGGTCAGCTGCGTGACTTGTTTGTTGTGATATTTAAATAAATTCACGGCTTTATTGTCGCGGTCTGATAAAAAATACACCTCGTTATTCAGCCAGAACGGGTTGGTTTCATTGGCATTGGGGTGCGGCACTTTTTCCAGTTGCTGATTTTTGACATCCAAAATCCACACCGGTGGTGTGCTGCCGCCACGATGTAAACGCCAGCCGCTGGCGCCGCTATAAGCCTGATTATTGGGTCTGTACGCCAGTTTGCTGCCGTCGCCGGACCAGCGCCCTTCAAAGGCCACGGCTTCCATCACTTTTTGCTCATAACCACCGCTGGTGGCCACTTCATACAACTGGTTACTGCGGCTATTGGCAACTTCACGGTTGGAGGCAAACAACACTTTTTTGCCATCCGGGCTCCAGCCATTCACCGTATCAGCGCCCGGGTGCCAGGTCAGTCTTTTGGCCGCGCCTCCGGTGACAGGCACTATATACACGTCGGTGTTGTTGTCATAACTTGCTGAAAAAGCGACAAACTTGCCATCAGGAGAAAACTTAGGTGCAAATTCTGCTGCCGGATGTGAGGTGAGTTGTTTTGGATTCTGGCCATTTTTATCACTGAGCCATAGGTCGCCGCCATACACAAATACCAGCTGGCTGGCTGATAAGTCCGGCTGACGTAATAAGCCAGTGCCCAGAGCGGACGCGGCGGCCGAAGTGGCAGCCAGCGCCAGTCCACAATAAAAAGCCACAGAACGGAGTTTTAACATAAGCACTGATCCTTAGTCTGAAGTGAAATTTGCAAAACAAAAAAACTACCATGCAGGCGAATTCTTGAGCAATCAACACTTTGTTAGCTAATGTGTCGGCAATTTGGGATGAACGGAGTAAAGTGCAATGGCCTGAGACTGCACTTCAGTGCGACTGTGTTTTGCGGGGAAAAGAAGAGGGAACCAAGGCATCTGAACCCGCTTTGTGCACGTATCATCAGATATGGAAATGAGCCCACTTTGAACTTCAACGGATTTTTATGCAAAATTTAATAGAGGCTAAGTTACTGTTGACGGTATTTAGCGTGGTGGAGCAACAAGGCATGCCGGTGCAAACTGCTTTTGGTCGTGGTTTTGAACTGGATGGGATGCAGGTTGCGACAGGTTTTGATGGTTATGATTTATATTTTTCGGCTGCAGGCGTTACACTCACCTTGGGTTTTCATCAGAAATATCATATAGATGCCAACACTGAGCAGCAAGTCGAGCAGTTTATACTACTCCTAAAACGGCTGGCAGCAAGACGCTGACATCAGCGCAAAAGAAGTGACCTGCTGCTCGCCTTTTTATCGGGAGTCAATCAGAACTCAAAGCTTCTATCGCCGTGATTTCGGTCTGTATGCCAATCACTTCACAATAGCGGCTTGCGCTTGCACCAGCTTGCCTTTTACCTGCTGCATTTTTTCCATCTGTTTGGCGATATCGCCAGGTAGATTATTTATTATTAATCATCAAGTTATTGAGAATGCAGTTTAAAAATTTTGCGGCATTGAGTGGCTTTTTAATTTAAAACTAAAGAATTAGTTGCAAGTTTTCTTTGTGTTGATTATTTTAAAACTAATTTATTAGTAGGAAAGAACCATGGCCAGACAACAATCCAGCGAATTAACCGGTGCTGAGCAAAAAATTATGCAGGTGTTATGGCAACAAGGGCCAAGTTCAGTGAAGGACATTGCTGCCGTGCTCAGTCAGGATAGTCCTGTGGCTTATACCACAGTGCAAACCTTATGTCGGATCTTGCTCGATAAAGGCCATGTACAGGCAGAAAAACAAGGTAAAGCCTTTATTTATCAGGCCACTACAGTGCAGCAAGAAGCGCGGAGCCAGGCGTTGTTGAGCTTGCTGAAAAAGTTTTTTGGCGGTTCGCCGGATTTACTCGCCCAGCATTTGCTGAATGAACAGACAGTATCGCCGCAATTGGCTGCATCATTGCAGGCCAGCATTGATCAGGCAGCACTCGCTGCTGACAAATCTGGTTCGACTGTGCCGCCGGGCAATCCTGCAAAATCTGATGAGTCAGCGCAATAAAAAAGCGGCCACAAGGAGGTGATGAGCATGGATATCAGCTGGTGGGCGTTTTATAGCTGGTTGCATTTGCTATTAGCCGGGCTGTTGCTGCCGGGGTTGTTATGGTTCAGCCGGCAGTCGACTCCGTTGTCGCCGGTTTGGATGTTCAGGCTGTGGGTGCTTTGCACCGCGTTGTTGTTGGGGTTGCCTGCTTTGTTGTTACAGCCCTGGGCACTGGATCAGCAGTTGGTGCCCTGGTTTACCCAAGGTGTACAACAAGTGCTGGGCGGGGCGCAGACTGCGCAGGTGCAGCCTGAACAGGGGGTTGAGGTTGCGGCCGCTTTGTCACAGTTGGAAGTGCGGCAAATTCATTGGCCGTTGCTGTCCGAGTTGCTGACGAAATTGGCGCCACCTTCCTGGTTGTGGTGGCTGTTGCCCTTGGTCTGCGCAGTCAAATGGCTGCAGTTGTTGCTCAGTTATCTGGCTGCGCGGCAGTTGCGCCGGCAAGCCAGTCCGATCAGCCAACCGTTGCCGTCATGTCCATTGCCTGTAAAAACGCATCCGGCTATCCAGAGTGCAATGTTACTGGGCTTACGTCAGCCGCTGATTTTGTTACCGCAGTCTTACCTGCAGCGGTTTGAGTCCAACCAGCTTGATCTCATCCTGCAGCATGAAGTCTGTCATCAACAACAAGGTGATTTACGGAGTTATCTGGCTCAGCAAGTGCTTGGCGGCTTGTTGTGGTGGAGTCCTGCCTGGCATCTGATCGCGGCAGAGCTGAACCGATGGCGGGAATTACGTTGTGATGCGTTGGTCAGCCGCACTTTGTCTGAGCCATATCGATATGCCCAAACCCTGCTGGATTGTTCGCAATTACCGCAAAGCTCAGCTGCTTCGGTGCTGGCGCAGCGCTGGTGGCAGCAGCCATTGTTACCGCGACGGATTGCGCTGGTGTTACAACCGCCAAAAAAAAGCCCTGGCTGGCATGGCTACAGTCTGCTGCTAACGCTGTTGTTATGGCTGATTGGTAGCTTGTGGCTGGCACAACAATGGCAGCTGGCTGAATTGCCAACCCGTCACGCCAAAGTCCGGGTTGCAGATTTGGCGCCGCTGACGCAGTTATTAACCGCTGTGAAGGCTAATCATGCAGGGCAGGTTCGTCAGTTACTGGCAGCGGGGGCGCCGCTCAATCTGGCGAAGCCGGGCGAAGGCTCGGCGCTGATGGTGGCGGTTCGGCAGCAGTTACCGCAGATGGTTGAACTATTGCTGCAAGCAGGCGCAGACCCAAATCTGGGGAGTCGTGGCGACGGCAATGCGCTGATTATTGCCGCTAAACGCGGTGATCTGCAATTAGCCCGCCGGTTGCTGGATGGTGGTGCCGATGTTAATGCCGCGGTATTCGCGGATGAAACTGCCCTGATTAATGCCAGTATGCGCGGTGATCTGGCCATGGCACAGCTGCTGCTGGAGCGGGGCGCTTTTATTAATCTGCAGGTTCAAACCCCAATATCGGATGGCAGGCGTTGGCGCTCAGCGCTGGATCAGGCGGCAACGCCAGCCATGCGG